>JAIRNE010000073.1 GCA_031258205.1 Campylobacteraceae bacterium | reverse complement strand
CGAAGATACTCTACAAATTCGCTTCCTTCGCTCTCTTTGAGATTTCTGTCCACTATCATCAAACTGCACAATTCTTCATTTAAAAACTTTTCTACATTTTTAGCGGATAAAAAACCGATAGCGTCAAATCCGGCTTTATTTAGATGAAATTCCATCAATTCCAACAAATCTTGTTCATCTTCGATAATAACTACCGTATCTTTCATAAGACCCCTAATATAGTCTAAGCTCTCCGCCGCTTTTCACGTATAAAACAAGTTTGGCTATGGCAACGGATCTATCTGCCATTTTTTCAAGCTTCCTCATCGTACTTAAAATCTGTATATGGTTTGCGCTAAAATCAAGCTCCCTGCCAAGCGCGCTTAAGATATTTTTCTCCAAAATGGCGTATAAATCATCGCTTTTGCTCTCTTCAACTTTTACTTTTCTATACGCATTTTCGCCGTCATCTTTACTGCTTATCATGCCAATAGCGACAGTTACCGCGCCGATTGAAGATTTGTAAAGCTGCAAAGCATACTCTTTGAATATATGAAAATATCCCGCATCCGCTATAAAAACCGTCATATTTTTTGCAAAACCTCTCATGTTGTCCGTTATTCTTACCATCTCGTTCGTGATTTTAAGATACGATACAAGTTCGCGCAAATCCTTAGCTTCAGCGCCGAAAAGCGCTAAAGACGTTATTATATCATTATCAATGGTATTAGCGTTAGCTTCTATGTTTTTTAACATATTTTTGGCATTTTCAAACTCTTTTGCATCAAACTTTTTAAGACCTTCAAAAATAGCCTCTCCCGCTTGAATAATAACAACGCTAAACTTTTCAATATCCTCTCTGATTTTATCCAATTTTTCTTCGTTTCGCGAAAGCATAATACTCCTATTTGATTTTATTTTTTTAATATTACTAAAAAAACATTACCAAAGCATTACAATATTGCCCTTGAACGTTTGACGTAAATCCTATTACATGTATAAATAACAGATAAAAACAGCTTTATTTGCAAATATTACAAGGAATTTATGTACAATTCTTTTATGGATTTACTCGTATATTTTTTGAATGATTTGAGGCAAAAAGCTCTCGTTAAATACAATCTCAAAATCAAAACTGCCGTCAAAATCAACCTCAAAGGCAGCCGTCTCATAGGTCAATGCATCAAAGAGGGCAGAAAAAGTTATATTATAAGGCTTCATGCAAAACTTTTGAAAAACTATCGCGCCCGCTATATCAAAGACGTTTTAACGCATGAATTTGCCCATGCGGTGCAGATGGAGCTGTTTAATAAGAGCAGACCGCACGGCAGAGAGTGGAAAAGCGTTATGGAGGGTTTAAGCGGCGTTTTATATAAAAAAACCAATATTGATTACTGTCTCAAAAATGACAGAACCCTCAAAACTTACCGCTACAGATGCTCTTGCCAAGAGCATTTCATTACTTCTATAAGACACAATAAAATCATACGCGGCGATAGTATCTACAAGTGTAAAAAGTGCGGGCAGATATTAAAATTTGCACAGTAGATTTTATTATTTAAAATTGCATGAAAGATGATTATTGCAAATGTTTTTACGGCAAAAGCAAAGGCGGTAAATATAGCTGTTTTGCAGATTATGAATAACTCTTGTGGCTCTTGTTATTATATTCGCGTAAATTTCCTAAAATTCGTCCGTATCATGATTTGTCAAGATAATTACCGATTATCAACTCCAAGACGAAAAAATTCATCACGCATATCTTAATTAAAGATATTATGTCAAAAATGTGTTTTTTATTTTCAGTATCCAATATATCGCTCCTTTCTATAAATATATCAGCATAATCTTTGTTGCTTTATATTTTTAGAGTAGAATTAACATTATTTTAAGTTTCACTGTTTTTGTAAAAATATCAAAAACTTGAAAAATATTCTTTTTAAGTTTATTTTTTCAAGAATGCCTAAAATATGGTTTTAACTTTTGAATTGATTTGACGGAATCGCACTTGTAGGCGTCCTGATGTATTGTCTGGCTATTTGTATTATATTAATTTTAAGAATAATTTTTATATCATTCTACATTTTATAAGGAGGAATATAATAATGATTTTATCAAAAAGAAAAATAATTTTTGTTTCTTTGTTCAAATCTTTTTACAAAATAAACAATTCAGGCTCTAAGACTCCTGCGGGGGGGGGGGGAACGCTTAGTTGATACTGAAAAAGTTGCTAATACCCCAACGCTTACAAAATCTGCGACAGATGCTTTACATTTAAACTCAAACATCAAATACTGTAAAAGTTCAGCTGACGAGATAGCATCTCCAAAAATTTCAATTTGCAGTTTACAGCATTATAAAAATAACTACTCATCTTTAAAGGCTTAATATGACATGGTTATTTTCCACCGAATACAATATAATCTATTGGATTATTGGCGGTTGGTTTATTTTTTCAGTATATTATATACGTAAGTTAGCAAAAGATCCGGACAGCGTTAATCCGTATATATATGATTCTATTCCTACAGTTTTTACTACTCTTGGCGTATTCGGAACTTTTATAGGCATATATTACGGTTTACGGCAATTTGATGTTGATGATATAAACGGCAGTATTCCGTCATTGCTTGAAGGGCTTAAAACTGCGTTTCTTACGTCAATTGTCGGCATATCTTTCTCGCTTATCATAGGTAAAATTGCGCAATATGTGCTACACAGCGTAGAAAATACAACTTTGCAGACTAATGAAATTGACGCTCTGAATAAAATCGTAAATATTCTTTCGGAAACAAAAAACGAAATCAATAAAATGTATAAATCATTAGCCGGAGATAACACAGATAGCGTAGCTATGCAGCTTGTAAAGATAAACAATAAATTTACAGAAATGCAAACTATGCAAACAGAAAAACTTAATAATATAGTTTCAGCGCTTGGCGGGGATGATGAAACCAGCCTGTTATCGCAAATTCAGAAGATGAGATATGAACAAAATGAGTTTAACGCAACAACTCAAAAAAGCATGAAGCAAAATCGTGATTATATTGCCGAAAAATTTGAAGAGTTTATCGTTTTGTTGGCAAGAAGCAACACGGAAGAGCTCGTCAATACAATGGAAAAGGCAACAGAACAATTAAAGACGCTTACCGAGATACAAAATACACAAACGGAAAAACTTGACGATATATATTTCGCGCTTGACGGAGATGATGAAACAGGCTTATTGTTTGAAATTCAAAATATGCGGCGCGAACAAAACGGATTAATCCAAGAAAATACGGAACAAATTGTTGCTTGGATATCAGAAACAAACAAAGAAATCAATGCAGTTCAAAATAGCATGGAACAAAACCGCGATTATATTGCTAAGAAATTTGAAGAATTTATCGTTTTATTGGCAAAAAGCAACACGGAAGAGCTTGTTAATGCAATGAAAGCGGCAACGGCACAGTTTAATGAGCAGATGAAAGAGCTTATAGATAAGCTGATAAAAGAAAATTTTGAAGAATTAAACAATAGCGTTTTGCGAATGAACAGTTGGCAGCAAGAGAATAAAGAGATGATTGGGGCATTGACGCGGGAGTTTAGGGAAGTTTCGCAAAATTTCACCGTTTCCGCCCAGTCTATCAGAGAAATTACACAAAATACAGAGAAATTAACCAACGACAATAGCATATTAAAACGTCTCATTGAGGAGTTGCAAAAAGTAATGATAGACGACAAAAAGTTTAGCGAGATTACCGGTAAATTGAGTGATACGGCAGATAAAACGCAGGAGATTACCGAGAATTTGCAAAAATGGATAAAAGACGAGAAATATTTCAGCGATAGCGTAAAAACGCTTCTTGATAAATTAGAAAATGTGGAAAAAATAAAAGACATTAATGAAGTTTTTTGGCAAAATCTTAAAAAGCAGTTGGAAGACGGCGTAGGTATGATTGGGAAGGCAAATGAACGTCTTGCAAATGATATAGAAGAGCTTGATAAAAGTTTTGAAAGTAGATTGGCGACGGTATTTGCAAACTTGGACAATCTAATTGCACAAGCATTGCAATATCGCTACGATGCTCAGGCTAAACAATGAAATGCGGACGAAGACACAATAACGACGAGAGTATCTGGGTTTCATTATCCGACATAATGACCGGACTTATGGTCATCTTTATGTTTATTGCTATCTCATATATAGTAGAGGTAAAAGAGCGTCAAAGAGAGCGAGATATTGTATTTGAAGAGTTCAAAGCTACACAAGACAGTTTATATGCGGAGCTTGAAGAAGAGTTTAAAGATGATTTTAACAAGTGGCAAGTGGTATTAGACAAAGACTTATCTATAAAGTTTGCCAATCCGGAAGTGCTTTTTAAATCAAGCAAGACCGATATCCAACCGCAATTTGCTAAAATTTTAGATGAATTTTTGCCGCGATATTTTGACATTGTATTAAAATATACAAAAAGCGAACGAATAGCCGAGATTCGCATAGAAGGGCATACCGACAGCGACCCTATTCGGTTACTGCAGTATGATGCGGATCCGTATATCGGAAATATGCAGCTTTCTCAGCTTAGATCTACCGAGGTGTTGAAGTATTTTAGAAATTCGGATTATTACCTCGCTTTGACAAATGAAGATAAGAATACGTTGCAATTTTTACTGACGGCAAACGGATTGTCGTTTGGAAGAAATTTGGATGCCGACAAACGGTTTGCTGCAAAAACAGGCAAAGAAGAAGACAAGCCTCTTTCACGCAGAGTGGAATTTAGGATTGTTACCAATAGCGCGAAGATAGTAGAAGAGTATTTGCTAAGCAGGTAATTATGAAATCACCTTATGAGTTTCCGCTCTTTGCCGATATGCTGAACCGGTTGGGATTTCCGCCGATTGAATACATCAGCGATTTTAAAATTAAAACGGTTGATGTTGATATAAGAGACGTTACTTATGACCCCAATGGCGGTATTATTTTTGACGGCAGAAAAGGTTATTTATATATGCATAGCTACCGCATTTCACACTATAATGACCTTCCTAGATATCACATCACAAATTGTGAAATAATCCAAAAATCTATTAATGAAGGTTGGTATTCTTACTATAAGCATTCTAATGCCGAATATGTCGATATAATCGATAGAGATAACAAAAAATCATATTACAATCAAAAATTAGAGCTTTGCAGCAAGTGCAGAAAAGAACTTGCCGGTAAAAAAATTTCATATGATCTAACTACTGAAGATTTTCATAAATCGCTAAAGAAAGAGCAACAGCCTGCTCCCAGTTCTGAGTTTAAACCGCTAGTTACGCTTGAAGAAACAAAACGACAAATAGCAGAAGAGCGGGAAAAACGAATCGAAGCCGAGCAAGAAGCACAACAGGCGAGGCAACAAGCGACAGAAGAACATGAAAAACGAATCAAGGCAGAGCAAGAAGCAGCAGAGGTTGCTAAAAAGTTAACCAAAGCCGAAGCAATGCAAGAAATAGTAGATTTAGCAAGCAAATTAGATGAATTATTGAAAAGCAATAAACGTGAAGGAAGCGGCTTAAAGGTAAGATTAAGAAGTATGGAAAATTCATTATCAGACAAAGTTTTTAAAGATGCGCTAAAAGCCATAGACGTTCGCAATAAAATATCGCATGAAGGATACCAGCCGCCTAAAGAGCAAATCTCAAAAACAAAACAGTCGCTTGAAACAGTGATAGCTGAACTCAACGATATATTTGCAGGAAACTATATTCAAAATTTAATAAAGAAATATAGGCAGGATTAAAGGAGAGACAGATATGTTTGATAGGCTAATCCCTTCTTGGGAAGATATTAAAACTTTTAAGCTGTCTTAAGTTTTCGCTAATTTTTCTTCTGTCCGTTTATCTAAAAGCATTAATCTCCATTTATAAGTATAGAAAGCGCAATCAATATCTTTTTAATTTTTAAATCAGCATTTTTACTATTCTCAAAAAAATGCAGTGTAAACAGATACAAAAACTCAAATTTCTTAAGCGGATTATAATATTTAAGCATATATAATACCGATTAAACTGATATATTAACTATACTTTTTTAGTAAAGTATAGCAAAGCGTCAAA
>JAIRNE010000071.1 GCA_031258205.1 Campylobacteraceae bacterium | reverse complement strand
ATAGGAGGACTTATCTGGCTTGCGGCGGGCGGTTTGTTTTACACGGGCGGAGTTTACTTTTTTATGAATGACGAAAGAATAAAACACTTCCATGGTATCTGGCATCTATTTGTCATGGCAGGCTCAATCAGCCATTTTTTCACTATAGCGTTTTATGTGTTATAAAAATTGATATTGGATATCAGCTTCAAATATATCCTACATGTTTTCGCGTCATATCCTTTAGTGCGGCGGCGTACGTTTGTATTTTTTTTATGAAAATTATATTTTGTTGATATTGATATAATTTTGTCACCGTATAAAGCTTTAATAAGTAAATAAGAGTTATCATTAACGCATACGATTATCTCAAGGAGATACTGATGAAAAGTTTAAAAATATTTTTATTGTTAAGCTTCATAGCCTCTATACTAACGGCGGCGGAAACTTTGGAACAAAAGGCTTTAAAACAGCGTTTAGAGCCTATACCGGCAGATATACAGGTACTTCTTTCTTACATAAGCGATAAAAATGATCCTATAAGCGATGATAAAATTGCGCTTGGCAAAAAACTCTATTTTGACCCTCGTCTTTCCAAAAGCGGACTTATCAGCTGTAATACTTGCCACAATCTCGGCATGGGCGGCGTGGACGGCGTAGAAACTTCAATAGGACACAAATGGACAATGAATCCGAATCATTTAAACGCGCCTACGGTTTACAACTCCGTATTCAGTAAAGTACAGCTTTGGGACGGCAGAGTGTCTCATCTTGAGATTCAAGCTCAAGCGCCAATACAATCGGAGGCTGAAATGGCAGCCTCAAGCGAACTTGTGGTAGCCCGCATTACGTCTATCCCCGAATATGTAGCGGATTTTAAAAAAATATACGGCAACGACGTAAATATCACATTTGAAAGAATAGCAAGCATTATCGGCGTATTTGAACGTACGCTTGTTACTCCGTCTTTATATGACGATTTTTTAAACGGCGATGACAAAGCTTTGAGTAAAAAACAAAAAGAGGGATTTGAACTGTTTTTGCAAAAAGGATGCACAAAATGCCACTACGGCATAGCTCTTGGCGGTACTATGCAGCCGTTTCAAGTCGCCGCGAAATATAAATTTATAGAATTGGGAGATTTTAGAGGCGATAAATACGGAATGGTAAAAACTCCAACTCTAAGAAACATAGTCGAAACTGCGCCATATTTTCATAATGGGCAAATATGGAACTTAAAAGAGGCTGCGCAAGAGATGGGCAGTATTCAGCTTGGCATTAAAATTTCAGACAAAGAGGCTGAGAAAATAATAGAATTTTTACATGCACTAACAGGCAGAAAACCTATCATTACATATCCGATACTGCCGCTAAGCACCGATAAAACGCCAAAACCTGACGCGGATTAGAATTTTTCGGGTAAATAAGTCTTTTTGCACACGATAGAGCCGAGATTTGCTTTTGCAAATCTGCCTACGGGTTTGCATTTGACCTTAAAAAGATAAAATATATTTTCGCGCTCATTCTCGCTCATGCACTCAAAATTGCCCATTCCTTTGGCGATAATTACATCTGCATGCTTAAATTTCTCCCGCGCTTCACAAGACGCCATAGAGTAAACAAATCCGGGGGTTGGCACGCCGCTGTCCATGACCTCTGCGTATTCGTCCAAACCAGAATTTAGCGCGTCTTCATACGTAATATCGTTTATAATGGGCTTTCCGCGCGTAAAATAGTATATTTTGCTTGACGGATAGAGTCTTTTTATAGTCCTTATAAACAGTTTATCAAACACCTCTTCGCCTGCGTTATCGCATATATAGACTATTTCGCGCGCGTTTGCAAGAGCGTTTTTCAAAGTCCAAAAATCGTCTATTTCAAATTTCAAATCGGCGATATTTTTTATCTCTTCTTTTAAGTCGTATTGAACTCTTGAAGCCAAATCTATCACATTTCCCGCGACCGCTATTTTTGCCGCGCCAAGAAGCGTATCGGGAGCGTTTTGCAAAATCGCTTCACATTCGTCCAAAAGCTCTTCGGCTCTTTTCGTAGAGGCGGTTTTTATCTCTTTGTAGATATCTTTGGTATTTAAAAATGAAGCTATCTCTTCGTATAACTTGTAAGCGTTTTCGGGCGGCGTAAGCGTATAATCAAAATTTTTGATATGCTTTTTGGCAAGCGCGATTATCGCCTTTTTGCGCGCCGTATTAAGATTTAAAACCTCTCCCGCGCGCACAGCCTGCGCAAGGATACAATCTTTGCACTCCTTTTCTATTTTCATAACTACCGCTGTTTTTTATTTTCATAGACACGCTCGCCAAATTCGGCAAATTTGCCGCGAACCGCTTTTTGCAGGTCAATCGCAAACATGCTGAGCTCTTCATGTTCTTGCAGCGTTAATTTCAACAGGCTGGTAAGTCCGTTATTGTATTTATTGAGGTAGAGATTGTCTATCTGCCTGTTTGAGCCTATGACTATTGCTATACATGAGTTGTCAAGTCTTGAAAGGATAAGCTGCGTAGTGTTTTCCGAGCTGTTTTGCCACTCGTCCAATATCACTACCGCATCGCTCAACGTTCTGCCTCTGGCTTCTCCCGGCCACAGTTTCTCTATGCGGTATTTTTCAGTCATTTCTGTGATTTTAGAGTTAATGGATTCTACGCTCTCTTTATTTTCCGTCTTTTTCAAAACTCTTTTGGCGATAAATTCAAGCGTATCGTAAAGAGCCATATTATAGATTCTAAATTTTTCATCATTACCGGACAAAAAGCCCACGTCTGCGCCCTTATCCAAACTCTCTATAGAATTTCGCACATATACGATTTTGTCGTACAATCCTTTATCTATCAAGCGCATGGCTGAAGCTATGGCGATGAGAGTTTTGCCGCTTCCGGCTTTAGCGTCAATGACTAAGATATTATACAGATTGGACAAAATCGCTTTCATGAAAAAACGCTGCCTTGTATTGACGGGCTTTACTTTCATACCTCTAAAATCATCGTCTTTTAAGCAAAATATACGCTCTTTATGTATGAGCGCGTAAGTTTTGTTGCCGTCGTTTGAGACAAATTCATAACAAAAGTTTTCTATTTTATATTCCGGGTCTATCTTTGTAATATTTGTATTTTCAAGAGCGTTAAAAAACGAAGAGTCTAACTCCACGCTTTTCAAAAATTGTGCGCGCGGCACTTCCGAACGGTCTTCGCGCAGGGATTCTGTTTTGAGATTTTTAAAAAGTCCGAACATTCTTGCATATATATCTATGGAGACAAAGATAACTTTTTGCCCCTTGTAGTAGTTTCGCGCGGCGTCGGCTATCTCTATAATGCGCTTATCGTTGCTTTCGGCTATATGGCGCGCTTCTATGTCGGAGTCGTACTCCGTTTTACTCATTAAGTGGATATTGTAATTTTCATTATATAATTTTACAACTCTGTAGTTACCGGATATATCCACCTCTTTGACTTTTGTTTCAGCTAAAAATCTCGCAAATTCGCGCGCTTGAAATCCAAGCTCGTCAGTCTGCTTCTTTTTCTCTTCAAGTTCAATGAGAACAGTTTCGGGAATGACCACGATATTTTTGCCGTTTTCAGACAAATTTTTAACATGCTGTATATTTTGCAAAATAATATTTGTGTCTATAACATATACTTTATCTGCCATTAAAACCCTTTAATTAAGATATAAATCTAAACTGTAAATAATCATCAATGCCGTTTGTGCCGATACCGGACTGTTTCGCGCCGACATGGGGTATGACGCCTTTGCCTTCATATACGCCTTTATTGATATAAACCCAGCCTGCAAAAATCTGCTCCGCAACTCTTTTTGCGCGTTTCAAATCAGCTCCGCTTACATATCCCGCAAGCCCATAAATAGTATCGTTAGCCAAATTTACGGCTTCTTGCTCGCTTTTATATGTAAATACACAAAGCACAGGACCGAATATCTCTTCGCGCGCTATTTTCATATTCGGTTTTACATCTGTAAAAATTGTCGGTTTAGCGTAATATCCTTTCAATCCGTCTATTTTGCCAAGTCCGCCAGCAAGCAGTTTTGCTCCGTCGTTAATGCCAGAGGCAATATAAGATTGCACTCTGTCAAATTGCGTTTGATTTATAAGCGGTCCCATGTAGCACTCTTCATCGTAAATGTTGCCTATTTTTATCTCTTTAACGGCTTTTGCCAGCATTTCGCATATCAACTCAAATTTACTCTCAGGCACATATAGCCTGCTTCCTGCATGACACGCTTGAGCGCTGTTGCTGAAAGCTATCTTAAGAGCGTTTGGTACGGCGGTTGTCAAATCCGCGTCGTCCAATATAATATTCGGCGATTTTCCGCCAAGTTCTAAAATCGTTCTTTTTATCATTTTTGCGGCATTTTTACTTATCTCTCTGCCTACTTTTGTAGAACCCGTGAAATTTATAAGCGCAATATCTTTATGTTTTACGATGTAGCTTCCGACCTCTTCGCCAATACCGTTTACGATATTAATAAGCCCTTTCGGAATATTTGCATCTTTAAAACATTCGCAGAGTATTTGCGTCTCTATCGCGCTGTATTCGCTTGGTTTAAATACGACAGTACAGCCTGCGGCGATAGCGGGAGCAAGCTTTTGACAGATATGCGTATAATTTGCATTCCAAGGAGCGATAGCCGCCGCGACGCCTAAAGGAGCTTTTAAAATCTTTGAGCCGTCTTTTAAAACGCTTTCAAACTCAAATCTATTCATCTGTTCGCGCGCCGTTAAAAATGAGTTTTTAGCAAAACGCGTTCTGCCTCTTGTCGCGCTTATCGGCGAACCGTACTCCGTCAAAACGGCGGCATTTAACTCCTCTTCTCGTCTGCTCATGGCGTCGTAAAGCCTTTGCAAAATCTCGCCGCGTTCTTGTATGGAAGTTTTTGAAAAAGTTTTAAAAGCTTCTTTGGCGCATTTTATAGCGTAAGCCGCATCTTTTTTATCGCATAAAGTAACTTTACCTATCGCTTCCAAAGTGTCGGGATTTATGAGCGTCAGAGTCTTTGTACCGTGGGGTTTTACAAATTCGCCGTTTATATAGACTTTATCAATATGTACCATTCGTGTCAAATCTCTGTTTTGTATTTTATAAATCTTGAATTGTACCAATAAAGAGTTAAAATATAGTTGAGCTGTTTATGCAGCCGTTATAAGAGTTTTAAATCCGCAAAAAATTGTGAATTTCGCTGATATTTTCGCTTTTCAGACTAATTAAGCGCTGTTGCGCTAAAATAAAAATTTATTTTTCTCGGAGTAATTTATGAGCCAGTATATCTTAAAAATTGATTGTCAAGATGAAAAAGGGTTGATATATAGAGTCGCAGATGCTGTGTTTAAGTATAAACTCAACATAGTAAAAAACGATGAATTTGTAGACAAAGAGCATGG
>JAIRNE010000048.1 GCA_031258205.1 Campylobacteraceae bacterium | reverse complement strand
AAAAACTCCGAAAATCTTTGGAGAGGCGGATATCTGCACACGGGAGACGTTGCAAACTGCGATGAACACGGTTACTTTAAAATCACAGACAGAGCAAAAGATATCATAAAAGTCGGAGGCGAATGGGTATCGTCGCTGGAGCTTGAAGATATTATCCATCAACATCCGTCTGTTTTTGAAGTTGCCGTGATAGCAATGCCTGATGAAAAATGGGGCGAAAGACCGCTGGCGCTTATAGTATCCAAAGTAGAAGATAAAAAGACGCTTGAAAAAGAGATAATCGCTCATGCAAAAGAGGTGATAAAAAACGGACTTATGGCAAGAGAGAGTATGCTTTTAAAAATACACTTTGTAAATGAGATAGATAAAACAAGCGTCGGCAAGACAGATAAAAAAACGTTAAGAGAGAAATATCAAAATCTATAAATCATTGCAACAGATAAGAGGGCAGTTCAAAAACCCTCTTTATCATATTGAAAGGCGACATGAGCGCATCATTGATGATATTTGTCTCTATTTTAGGCTCGTCAAGCGTACCGCGCACCGAAAGGCGAACTTCTATTGTTCCTTCGTCTCCTAAAATAATATAATTTACCAAAGGTATTTTATCTATAATGCCGCTAAGCGATTTTATGATAAAAACTCTCAAATCCAAATATACGCCGTTTGTTTTTAAGTCAATATACCCGCTCCCTTTTATATCGGAACTGTAGCCTTCCAAAAACAGCGTTTGCACATACAGATAATCTCCGCTTTTTATAAATTCTACCGTGCCGTTTTTAACGGGAAATCCGCTTGTACTGTACATGGGGTCGGAAAGCGTGGCTAAAGATGGTATTGTATTGAAAAAAGCGATGAGATTATTTAAGATTTTGAAATCCCTCAATCTTGTCTCATTCAAACTCAAAACGCCAAAAAATTCATCTTCATTTTCGCCTTTAGCGTAAAAATCAAAACTTCCTTTTCTGAAAAACTCTTTATTTGCCAGCGGATTTAAAAACTCGCTTTTCATATTTTTTGTTACGATATAAAAAGAGTTTTCATCTTTCACAAAATCCAAAGGCGTATTGTTATACAGCAGATGTAAGGAGAGGTTATTGTCTTTTAAACTGATATTGTAACTGTCGGCTAAGAGAACGCTGTTTGAGGGATTGAATATAAGGGAACTGTTTTGCGCCGTTATACTGATCGGCGTAGATGCCAAAAATACTCCGCTGCCGTTTGTGTCTATATTGATGTCAAGGCTGTTTATTGTGAGATTTACTTCGTCTTTAAAGCTGACTCCAAACCTTTGATTATTTGTCTTTGCCTCAAACGAATCTTCCGTTATCTCAAATGTACCCGCAAATCTTCTCATGGGCGCGCCATTATAACTTAGCGGCAGGTTCAATCCTCTTATATTAGCGTATCCGGCCAAGCGTTTGAAATCTTTGCTTCTAAGTATAATGCGTCCGGTTTTGATGCCGTACTCTTTGGCTATATCGGAGTATGGGTATAATTTCTCCAATGCGTTAAAACTAAATACGTTTGTGTCGGAAAAAGTAAGATTGCTTTGCAGTTCGTCAAAATAGAGATTTATCCCGTTATCTAATATATTAAGAGTAAACGGCGTTGAAATGTTACTTATTGAAACAATGCTTCTATTTTTTGCTTCAGCAGACAGCGAATGTATAAAAGAGACGGCTGTCATCTCTTTTGCGTTTGCATCCAAGGTACCGTTTATGCTTATATCAAAAAGTTCGCCGTACTGCACTCTTGCATCTTGAAACTTAATAATAGAGTTATTTAAAAATATATTGGCGTCAGGCGCATGCATTAAAACGCCGCTTGTTTGCAAATCGGCATTTTCTAATGAAATATCAGCTGTAACGTTTACTTGAGAATCTGCGAATTTTACGTCAATGCTGACATTAGCCTGCGTTTTGCCGCTTTTTTGGCGTATAGGGATATCGGCTCCGGTGTAAGCTTTAATTATTTGATTGACAGCGTTATTATAATGAGTATTTGAGGCAAGGTCTATCTTGATACCTCTGCTCTCATCTGCCAAATTATATATCGTTATATCGGCTTTTGTAAGATTGACGTCTTGATATGTCGGGTTTGTAAGCAAAAACAGGATTTGATTGTTTTCTATTTTAACTCTCACCTCTTCTACATTGGCGTTTGGTACCTGCGGATTGAAAGTAACATTAACATTGTCGGCTTTTACAAGCGCATTTATACTTTTAGGATAAAAATCACGTTTTGCGAGGTCTATTTTGCCTGCAAAATAAAGCAGTTTATAATTTTCGGCTTTTGTATAGCCGTATATCCAATTTAGCGCGGTATCGTCCAATTTTACATATTTCAAAAGGTTATTTATAACGATTTTTGGCGAAGAGAAATCATTAGAATTTATATGGTAGCTTAATATCATATTTTTTATTTCAAGTTTTGCGCTTCCAGTGATATCAAACAGTCTGTAAGTACCGTCAAATGCGTACTCTTTGCGTCTCAAATCAGCGTTTAATATTCCTTTGAGAGTTATATCTATATCTTTTAAATGCGCCTCTTCCACATCCAAAATAAGCTTTCTTCTGCTTGTCAGTTCTATTTTTGTCTGCAGCGTTAAAAGAGAAGAGTTTAAGTAAAAATTCTCATCTTTATAGGTAAGCTGTACTTTTTCGTTGTCATACTCTATGTTGTTAATGATAATCGTACTAAAAAATGTATGTATATACGGAATCACATCTAACGCTTCATCTAAAGAGGATGAACTGCTACTTTTTGTAACATTGCTATTTATTTTTATAGTTTCAGCTTTAAGAAAGAGTTTTTTATCTAATTTAATATATAATCCTGTCATATTTACATTAAATACAGATAGGTTATCTATGCGAATACCATTATACATAACACCGATAAAAATGGCGAGAGGCAATACAAAAAAGAGTATAAAAAGCCAACTCTTTTTTTTTAGTTTAAATATTTTACTGATAGCCATCATTTCACTTCTATTCTATTTGATTCAACCGATTAGCACTCAAAAAATTATTTATGTACCCAAAGGCGGAATAAACAGCATTATAACACAGCTTGGCACACAAAACGGCAATATTTCAACAGGTTTTGACAAACTTTTGATGAGATTTTTTGGGTATCCTCAAAGCGGCTGGATAGATATGGGCGGTACGGTATTGACAAAGGCGGATTTTTTGTATCAACTCTCTCATGCTAAAGCCGCTACGCATGCAATCACGCTTATACCGGGGGAGACGGCATATATTTTTTTAAAGCAATTGTCCGAAGAGTTAAACTTCTCATTTGATGCGTTGTGGCGCGAGTATGAGAGGCTGTCGCAGTTTGAAGACGGATGGATAATTCCCGAAACTTACAATATACCTTTAGGCGCAGATGAAAAGTGGCTTATAAGTTATCTTGTAAACGACTCTAAAAAGCGCAATGAAGCTCTATCGCGCGAATTAACGGGCGGTTATGACGAGAGCGAATGGAACAGGATTTTAATTATCGCATCCATCATACAAAAAGAGTCTGCTAATGATGCCGAAATGCCGATAGTAAGTTCTGTTATCCATAATAGGCTTAAGATAAGAATGAAGCTTCAAATGGATGGAACGCTCAATTATGGTCAATTTTCGCATACCAAAATTACGCCCAAAAGAATTAGAGAAGATACGTCGTCTTATAATACATACGTTTATTACGGATTGCCCAAAAATCCAGTATGCGCCGTTAGTAAAGAGGCTGTCAAAGCGGCTTTAAAGCCTGACGAAACAAAGTATCTCTACTTTGTTAAAGGTGAAAACGGTCAACATTTATTTACTGAAACTTATAGCGAGCACTTAAAAAATATAAGCAAATAGAGCTTAAGAGCAGTTTTGCTATTTTACGAGCAGTAATTTTATAAAATAATATTAATTCAAGGAAATAAATATGGCTTCTATTATATATACAAAGACGGATGAGTCTCCCGCGCTTGCCGCGTATTCTCTGCTTCCTATTATAAAGGCTTTCGGCAGACGCTGTAATATATCTTTTGAGTTGAAAGATATATCTCTTTCAGGAAGAATTCTTAGCGCTTTTTCGGACTACCCCGATGATTTGGAGTATCTTGGTACTCTCACTAAAGAAAAAGAGGCAAATATCATCAAGCTTCCTAATATTTCCGCTTCTATTCCGCAATTAAAAGCGGCTGTTAAGGAGCTGCAGGAGCAGGGCTTTAACATTCCCGATTTTCC
>JAIRNE010000096.1 GCA_031258205.1 Campylobacteraceae bacterium | reverse complement strand
AAAGAGGAGTATGAAAGGTGGGCTTTGGAAGCGTTTAAACTGGCTGTGAGCAGCGCAAAAGCGCAAACGCAAATCCACACTCACATGTGCTACAGCAATTTCAACGATATCATTAAAACTATTGAAGATATGGAAGCTGACGTCATCTCCATAGAGACGGCAAGAGCGGGAAATAAGATATTGAAAATCTTTAAAGAGGTCGGCTATAAGCAGGAGATAGGTCCCGGCATATACGACATCCACTCTCCAAGAGTTCCAAGCGTTGAAGAGATGGTAAATCAGATAAACGCGCTTTTAGAGATTTTCCCAAAAGAGAAACTTTGGATAAATCCTGACTGCGGACTAAAGACAAGAAAATGGGAAGAAGTTGTACCCGCTCTTAAAAATCTCGTAAAAGCGGTTAAAACAGTAAGAGAAGGGTAAACTGCTCAATATTTATGTAAAGCTTGCCATTGCGGCAAGCTTATATAAATCTCGCATGGAGTATGTATTTGAAAGACAACCTAAAATCCATTACTTTTTTGTCGTTTTGCTCTTTTGGTATCTGCTTGTAATTATTACCGATATTAATGCGTACAGAACGCTCTCAAAAATACTGTTTGGCTTCCAAATCCTTACTCTGACGAAACTGTCAAACTTGCCGAAGAGACGATACAAAATAGTCAAAAAATTAACGATAAATTATACTTAGATGGAATATCGCTTCGCATGATAACTTTTCTTGCGTCTTTAGACAGATAGAACCGCAATGATTTTTGAGAATGCGTACTTTAAAATGATTGAAAAAAGCGAAGATTTGCAAATAAAAAAAGCATTGCAGTCCGCGATATCGGAGCAGGCAATTTGCAAAAATAACTTTGCGTCTTTTTTTGCGTTTATTATCGCACGGCAATACATGTATGTGAATTATTAGATGTGCGAAAATCAATAACTACAAAAACCGACTAAAAAAACTTAATATTTTTAGATTTTTTGGTTTTAGCGCGTTTTTCATATACTTCGTTTGAAACGCTGTTCGCAAATTTTGCCTTGCCGTAAAGTACGCATCCTTTTTCGCCCGGCGAACACTCTTTTTTCAGTAAATTGCACTTTTTATCAACCAAATGCGAACACTCCCAGCTCATTTTTTCCGCTTTTTCACCAACATCTTTTATTTTTTACTCTCATTTTTTTTCATAAAATATATTTTTTGCTCTTTTGAAAGTCTCTCTATAGCGTATCTTAGCATTGTACGGGGCATTTTGAGGCGGTGTTTTTCCAAAAACTCCAAAAGTTCTTTATACCCCTCATCAGAGACTTTCCCCATCTCTCTTAGCATCCAGCCGCAGGCTTTGTGCATCAAATCATGCTTGTGAGTTAAAAATTTTTCGCATAACTCCACAATAAGAGCAAATTCGCCTTTATGTATCAAATACCAATTTGCCACAACGCTCATGCGCTCTTCCCACAAAAAACCGCCGGATGAGAGCGCGCGCAATATCTCATAACTGCCCGTCTCATAAGCGTACCTGCCCAAAATCTTATAAACGGATACGTCCACTAAATCCCAATTGTTGATATATTTTGTATGTTTAAGATAAAGACCTGCTATCTGCGTTTTTTCCTCTATCGCGGCTTTATCAAATCTATTTGTAAGCATTATAAGCGCGGCGGTTCTTGCTTCATGAAGATGTTCTTTTAAAAGGAGTGATATCTCATCAAGCGTGAGTTTAGCGTAAAACTTTTTGGCTGTATGTCTTAAATCGGCTGCATTTATACCGCAAAATGTGTCGTTTATATCGCCGTATCCGCCCTTAAAACATTTGAAAAATTTTGCATGATGAAGCGCGTAAGCTTTGTCGCCAAACTTCCAAAGTTCGTTTATGACGTCTTGCGCGTTCATTGGGGTTATTTGTTTTTTAGATTGCGAAGTTTCAGGCATCCGTCCATGTTTTGAAGATTACATGATTGTTTGTAGTACGAAGCGGCTTTGGAATAGTCGCGTTTATCGTTTTCGTAGTTATATATTTCGCCAAGCTCATAACAGCTTGCGGCGTCTTTTAGTTTACATGCGGCAGTAAATAATTTGACGGCGTCATCCAATAAAGCGGCTTTATCGTCCGTTTTGTAGCGGTAATAATAAACATGAGCGATTGTGGATATATAAAAAGCGTTATTTGGTTCAAGCTTATTGGCTTTTTTGAAAAAATCAAGCGCTTTTTTGTCATCTTTATTTAAACCGTCGCCCAAAAAATACGCAATGCCGACATAAAAACAGCCGCTCGCCCTGTTTTGATTGCACTCTTTTAGATAAGAGTTTATTTTTGACGCATCAAATTCCGCGCTAAATACTGCGCTTGCCAAACATAAAAGCAGGATTAAATTTTTTCTCATTCTCTATTCTTTACGTTTCTAAGTTTATCGCATCCGTCAAGACTTTTCAATTCGCATGATTTTTGATAATATAAAGCCGCTATCGCGTAATCGGATCCAATTTCGCCATCGCCGTACTCGTATATGCCGCCCAAGATATTGCAGCTGTCAAATTCGCCGTATCTGCATGCGCGGTTAAAAAGATCCAGAGCTTTGTGTAAATTCTCTTTTATCTCGTTAGCTTTATAATCATAATAATACATTTTGGCGATTGTAGATAAAAAATTAGGGTTTTTAGGCTCCAGCTCACGCGCTTTTTCCAAATACTCAAGCGATTTTTTGTCATCTTTATCAAGCCCGTCGCCCAAAAAATAAGCTATGCCGATAAAAAAACAACCCTGAGCCTCTTTCGCCGCACACTCTTTTTGATAGTCGGCTATTTTGCGGCTCTCAAATTTCGGCGTTTCCGCGCAAATCCCAACTGATATCAAAAATATCATAATTAACATCAAAAATCTTTTAGACACAAGATATCCCTTATGTTGTATTATTGACATACAAAACTTCCTATTTTAACAAATTTTTTCTAAAAATAGACTGTTTTATTCATTTAATAAATTTTTAGCGACTTTTGAGTAGAATTAGAGCTTTTAAAATTAAAATCAAGGTCATAAAATGAGCGAAAAAGCAGTTTCGTATGAACCGAAAAATATAGAAGACAGTTACTATAAAATCTGGGAAAGCAGAG
>JAIRNE010000086.1 GCA_031258205.1 Campylobacteraceae bacterium | reverse complement strand
GTAAAGCCGCTTCCAGCGCCTCTTGGTATGATTATGAGTCTGTTTTCGCTGCAATATCGCAAAATATCGCTCACATCTTTTTCATCGCGCGGAAACAAAACGGCATCAGGTTCAAATCTGTTTCTTGTAGCGTCGTACGAATAAGCGATGAGGTGAGCTTTATCGGTATAAATATTCTCAGCCCCGACTATATCGGCTAAGGCTTTGACATGCGAAGTATCTATCATTTTACTCCCAAAAGATGCCTGTAATACTCGCTGTAATTTATAATTTCTCTATTGCCGATAACAAGAGGCGAAGTTCTAACGTTGTCCGATATGCGGCTGTAAAACGGCACAACGGCAAGATCGCTGTTGGCGGATATTTTGAAAGCTTTTACTACTTTAAATGAAACGCAGTCCACAAAATATCCGAAATTATCCATGTTAAACGTAATAAGTCCTGCCATGTTGATACTGCACATTTCGCGAAAACGTTTTCTATCGGGATTTGGGATATATCTTTTTGCCAAAAACGCCGCCGTTATATCAGGATGTATCCACTCTATATCTATAAAAAAGTCGGTTATTTTTTTGAATGTTTCATAATTTGGAGCTACTATAAGCGAGCGTTCGTAAAGATAATTCAGCTTAACGGTATCGCCCGCTTTCGGCGACATGGACATTCTGGGAAAATTATTTTGCGCGAGATTGTCAAAAGGAACAAGTTCCAATACCGCTTCCGTACCGTTTTTGCTTGCAACTATAGCTCTTGATATTATCAAAGATTCTTGATTGTCAAATATGTAAGTTACAATACCGCTGGAGCCTACCATAATAGACGGCGAATCTTTAATAGTCGCCCGATTTTTTTCTACCGATATCAACGTAGTCTTATACTCTTCAAAAAGTGGCTTATCATGCGCGCTGAATAAAAACGTTATAGCTAAGGATAAGAACAAAATTACTTTTTTCAAGAAAACGCGCCTTTTTTAAAAAATTTATGCGAGATTATACTCTAATTGTTTTTAAAAAATATTAATGGGGAAATCTATAACATAAAAATATAAGAAAAAATAGGCTAAAATTTTCATCTTTATTTAAACTTTTAAAACAGAAGGCGGCAGATTATGATACGTATTATCCTTTTTATTACTCTTCTAATAAGCTTGGCTTTTGGTTCAAAAGTAGAAGAGTATAACTGGGAAAAGGGTGAAACGTTTCTTATGTTTTTAGAGAGAAACTCCCTGCCGTTCTCGCTTTATTATACGCTTGATGTGGAAGATAAGGAGATGGCGGCAGAGATATATGCAGGTACAAAGTACTATCTTTTGCGCGGCAATGAGGGCGATATAAGACAGATATTGATTCCGGTCGGCAACGGCGAATTGCAGCTTCATGTATATAAAGAAAAAGACGACAATTATACGGTACGGTTTACTCCGGCGGCATATCAGGAAAAAGAGAGGGAGCTTGTATTTGATTTGCAGCTCTCGCCTTATCAGGATATTATCGCTCTTACCAATAATACGCTTTTGGCTAATGAATTTGTAAATTCGTTTCAAGGCAGCGTTGATTTTAAAAGATTAAGAGCGGGAACTAATTTGGTTGTTTTATATAAAGAGAAAACGAGACTCGGTTCGCAATTTGCGCACCCTTTGATAAAAGCCGCCATGGTGGACGCGAACGGTAAAAAAGAGTATATATTTTATTATGAGCCTAAAGGGAGATATTATAATAATGAAGGCAAAGAGATAGAGGGTTTTTTTCTTATGACGCCACTCAAATATACGCGTATTTCATCGCCGTTTACGCTTAAACGCTGGCATCCTGTTTTGCAAAAATACCGCGCACATTACGGCATAGACTACGCCGCGCCCATGAATACTCAAGTTAAATCGGCAGGCGAGGGAAAAGTAACTTTTGTGGGTACCATGAATGGATACGGCAAAGTTGTAAAAATCGCTCATGAGGGCGGATACTCAACATTATATGCGCATTTGAACGGATTTGCCAAATCCCTTAAAAACGGCAAATATGTAAAAAAAGGCGAACTTATAGCATATGTCGGCAATACAGGCGTCAGCACGGGTCCTCACTTGCATTTTGGTCTTTATAAAAATAACCAGCCGATAAACCCTTCAAGCGTCATTAAAATAGCCAAAAGCGCGCTTTCAGGCAAAGAGAAGACAAATTTTAACGAATATATAGAGAGTATGAGAGGCGAGATAGAAACGGCGCGTTCCAATAAAAATTTGCCTGCCGTATCAAGAGATTTTGTCTATATGGTCGATATATTGCACGAGGAGGGTTAGAGCTGATGGGGATAAAGATACTGAAAATAGAAGAGAACGTACTGTCCCCATATGTGAAGCCGTTTAGCGTTTTTTATGAGGAGGACGGCAGAGAAAAAAGATGGGATTGTATTAAGACCCACGACAGTGTCGCCTGTATCCTTTATCATGTTGAAAAAAAAGCCTTTATTTTAGTCAAACAGTTTCGTCCCGCAGTGTACATGAATGATAGTGACGGTTTTACTTACGAAATGTGCGCAGGCATACTTGATAAAAACAAAAGCGAAGAAGATACCATGCAAGAGGAGATATTGGAAGAGTGCGGTTATGACGTGCCGCTTTCATCGCTTGAGAGATTGTTTACTTTTTATACCGGGGTCGGTTTTTCAGGCTCCAAACAGACGCTTTTTTTTGCCGAGATACACGAGAGTATGAAGAAAAATAGAGGCGGCGGCATACACGACGAACAAATAGAGGTATTTTATCTTCCCGTATCGAAGGCAAAAGAGTTCATGTATGACGAGAGTAAGCCTAAAACCGCAGGAACGATGTTTGCTATCGTGTGGCTGTTTGAGAGATATAAGTTTTAGCCAAAAAATATTTTTCTAAATCCGTCTCTGCGTCATTGCGAGAAGCTTGCGACAAAGCAATCCATTAACATGTAAGGTTTAATACTTTTAAGTTTTTAATTCAAAGTCATATGTTTTTATTGTTTTAAATACAATTCTGAATGCAATAAAGAAATTTGTTTTTTATTTTTTATGGATTGCCGCGCTCCGCTCGCAATGACATACCCTCCGTTATTGCTGGGAATATTTCCTCTTTTTTATCATTGCGGTGAAATAACCTCCTCCTCCGTCATTGCGAGCGAAGCGTGGCAATCTTAAAACCTTCAAACCTATTCTCATATAATAAATAAAAACACTAACTGCTTTTATCTTATCTATATTAATAATTCCTCTGGATTGCTTCGTCAGTCGCTATGCTCCTTCCTCGCAATGACAACCCCCCCCGTCATTGCGAGCGAAGCGTGGCAATCCATCTTTTTTGCCTTGCATGTAAGATTGATTTTAAGTAGTTACATGTAAAGGTTCCATTATTGCAATAATTATAAATTTGCGAAACGTATAATACAATTTCCGTCATTGCGAGCGCAAGCGTGGCAATCTTAAAACCTTCAAACCTATTCTCATGCAATTAAATAAAAACACTAACTGCTTTTATCTTATCTATATTAATAATTCCTCTGGATTGCTTCGTCAGTCGCTATGCTCCTTCCTCGCAATGACGGAGAAGGAGGTTGCTTCGTAGCTTTGC
>JAIRNE010000074.1 GCA_031258205.1 Campylobacteraceae bacterium | reverse complement strand
TTATTCAAAGCCGTGTTTTGTTTTGCCGCTTTTATGGAAGTTTTTGAGATTTCTGTCGCTAAAACATTTCTAAACAGCGATGAGAGCGGTATCGTAAAGTTGCCGTGCCCACAGTAAAGTTCAAGCAAATCTATCTTCTTAGCATCCGAAATCTTATCCAAAATCCACCCTATCATCTGTTCATTCACGCTTTTGTTCGGCTGCGAAAAAGAGCCTTCATAGATATTGTAAAGATACGTTTTACCGTTGATGTCAAGGCGTTCTTTGACGAAATCGCCGTTTATGGATATTTTCACATTTTTGCTTCTGCCGATAAGTTTTATACCCAGTGCTTTGGCGCACTCTTTTGCCGCGCTTTCCCAAAAGCCGTCAAGCCTTTTGTGATAAAGCAAAGCGGCAAGTATCTCATCGGACGAGCTTAAAAATTCAACGCCGAAAAGATTTCTTCTCAAAATCTCACTTTTTTGCACATACGTAAGCAGTTTTGGCATCAAATCGGAGATTTTTTCGTCCGTTTTTGGACACTCTGTTATCGGCAGTTTGGCTTTTTGGCTGTGCATAGCGTAGGATATGTCGTCTTGTTCGTGATAAATCATAAATTCCGCGCGCGAACGGTAGTGACTTGTTTTAGAACAGCGCCATTCAAACTCTTTTATGCCAAAAGCACCGAATAACTCGCGCATATAGTCTATCTTAAATCTTTTTTGCTCTTCATAGCTTAAATCATAAAGTGTGCAGCTACCGCATTTACCGAAATTTTCGCAAGTCATTTTGTGTCTTTTTTTTGATTTTACGGCGTATTTTACAAAAGTTTTTTAAAGTTTGACCTTTTATACTGCCGCGATTTCGTCTTGCGCATCCTTTTTTGTCATTGCGAGCGTAAGCGCGGCGATACATTTTCATTCAGTCATGCAAGTTGATATGCTTCGTCGTTGTGGGGAGCAAAAACGATGAAACAATATAAAATATCATAAAATATTGCAATAATTTATTTGGATTGCTGCGCTTCGTTCGCAATGACGGAGAGAAAAAGTCATTGCAGGCACGCTTTTTGTGTCATTTGTGTCATTATGAGGAACATTCTTTTTTCCCATCATTGCGGAGAATACTCTTTTCTCTTTTCATCACTGCGATTTTTTTTCGTCATTATGCCCCTCCTCTGTCATTGCGAGGAAGAAGCGAAGCGACTGACGAAGCAATCCATATAACATGCAAGCGTTCCAAATGTTCAAATTGGGAAAATTAAAACAAAGTAATTTGAGAAACAGATTATTTTTATTTTTATGGATTGCCACGCTTCGCTCGCAATGACGCAGAGATAGACGGAGAGCGGCGGTTTGTTTTTTGCGATGATAAAAATGGCGGGCGTTTTCTGCAATAATAGAACCTTTACATATAACTATTTATAATTTTTGTAAAAATAGATTTCGGATTTACATGCAAAAATATCGCGGTATCTATTTTAACAGGTTTTCTTTTTAATATTCTACCGCTTCGAGCCGTATGATGTGATATATACTCTAACATACAGCACAGTTTTTATAAAAATCTGACTGTTTGCAGCGAATGCGGTTATAAGTTATTTTGCTTCAAGGTTTTTATAAAAACGCGCCGACTATTTGATTGACAGCGCGGCAGCTTACAGGATTGCTATTTGGCAATGGCTGTAATAATCCTGAAAATTATGCAAGCGGCGATACTGATAAAATACGACTCCGCATTTTTTATAAGTTTTGATAAAAGAGTCTGCGTTTTTTTAAGCTCTATGCTGTTTTGCTCGGCTTTAAGGTTATATTTTACAAATTTGTGCCGCTCATAACCTCTTAAAAGAGTTTTTAAAATTATACTTTTGCATAATTTTTGCATTTAATTGCTATAATATTTTTATTTTCAAACAAAGAAAGGACTAAGATGAGTTTATTTGATTTGAGCGGTAAAAGTGCGATAGTTACGGGAGCTTCGTCAGGGCTTGGCGCGCAGTTTGCAAAAGCGTTAGCGCGTCAAGGCGCGAATGTGGCAATAGTAGCGCGCAGAGTTGAAAAGTTAGAAGCTGTGGCTAAAGAGATAAAGGGCGTTAAATGCTTGCCTATACAATGCGACGTATTAAACAATGACGATATACGAAGCGCGGTATCCAAAGTAAAAAATGAGTTTGGACGCATAGATATACTCGTCAATAATGCCGGCGTGGCGCGCTCAGTAGATGCTCATATGCAAAGCGATGAGGATTGGAATGTTGTGATTGGCACAAATCTCAACAGCGTTTACTTTTTCGCGCGCGAAGTCGGCAAAGTGATGGTGGAACAGCGTTACGGCAAGATAATCAATCTTGGCTCTATTCACAGCAGAGTCGGTATGTTAAGCAGCGGTCTTAGCGGATATTGCGCGGCTAAAGGCGGCGTTTTAATGCTGACGCGTCAATTGGCTGCGGAATGGGCGAAATACAACATTACGGTAAACGCTATCGGTCCGTCATATTTCAAATCCGAAATGACGGCGAGAGTGTCGGAAGACCCAAGATTTGGTCAGATATTAAGCGCGTATTGTCCGATGGGCAGATTTGGCAATGAGGGCGAACTTGACGGCGCGCTTATCTATTTTGCTTCCGACGCCTCAAGTTTTACGACAGGACAGCTTTTAAATGTCGACGGCGGCTGGACGGCGATATAAAGGCGGTTTATTAGAGAAGCTTATCTGCTTCTCTTTGCCTCTTTTTTAGCGATGAACATGGATATATATTTTGTAGAACGCCATTTAAAATGGAAAATCATGTTTACTTTTAAGTTTTTCCATTTAAAATTATAAGTTTTTGTTGTTTTGGATATAGTAAGACAATTTATTTTTCTGGATTGCCACGCTCCCGTTGGTCGCTCGCAATGACGGAAAGAAGGGGAGGCTCGCAATGGCAAAGAAAGATGGATTGTCATGTAACGCTTGCAAAGACGGAAAAGCCATTGCATGCACGCTTTGCAAGAAGTGTCTGACAATAAAAACAATCAATCTGCATCTGTTATTAATATGAAAACGATCCACTTCGCTCCGCCATCGCAAACCCTTTTTTGTCATTGTGTGAAACTTTTCAAACTTGTAAACCTGCCATACAGAATACCTTTTATACCATTGCGAAAAACAAACCGTCACCCCCCCGTCATTACAAGGAATACCTCCCCACTCCGTCATTGCGAGGAGTGAAACGACGAAGCAATCCATAAAAACCGTCAAAAAAAATAATATAAAGGAATTTGATACAATCTTTCAAATTATTTTATTTTAGTTTGTCTTGAATATAAATGCTTCGCATTGCTGGATTGCTTCGCTCTGCTCGCAATGACAGAAAAAAAGGAAGGTCGCAATAACAATCTCCTTTTGTCATTGCCACCCCCCCCTCCGTTAATGCCAAGGAGCTTTAGCGACGTGGCAATCCACGCCTTTTCCGGATACCCCCCTACTCCGTCATTGCGAGGAAGCGTAAGCTGACGAAGCAATCCAGAGGAATTAAAAATATAGATAAAATAAAACGGTTAATATTGTAGAACGCCATTTTAAATGCAACTTTTTCCATTTAAAATGAAACCAGCCAGCTAACATCGGTTTCATTTTATTTGGAAAATCCTGTTTACTTTTGTTGTTTTTAAAAGCTGTTTTTGCCCCTTTAAACACTCTTTAAAATGCATAGATGAGATAGAGAGGTTATCCCTCTCTTTGTGTGTTATTTTTGAGCTTTTGCAAGCTCTTTTAACTCTTTTATACTGTCTGCATTTATTACGAAGTCAAATGCTCCTTTATGTTTTGGAGAGTATATGATGAATTTATTGCCGTTTATGAGGGTATAACAAGTTGAAATGTAAGAACCTATAGCTTCCCGACATATCTTTTTGCACTCTATTTCGCATTCATCTTTGACTTTTACTACCTCAAAGTTATGAGTAATAACCCTGATAGTATCCCATTCCAAGATAGTTTTAGCGTCATAGAGTTCATCGCTAAACTCGTCAAAATAGAGGTTATTCTCTTGATTTTTAACCTCCTCTCTTAACGCTTCAACATCTAAGTAATCTTCATATTCTGATATTGCAGGAGCATCGGGTGCATTGTAGAATATCTCGTCAAGCATTTCACTCTCGTGTTCATATTTTTCCTTGAGCTCAAATGCGCTCATACCTGCTTTAAGATTGTATTTTTTAACAATCTTAGCGTCTATTTTCCTTACGCCTGCTTGATAGACGCTCTCTTTAACCTCGCTTTTCTTGCGAGGTGTGACTATGGTTATGTTGTTTTTATTTTCTATCTCTACAAAATACTTTTTCATTTTGCGCCTTTATCTATAAAGTCGTTTAGCAAATCCCTAAGTTTTGCCGCATTTTCTAAGTTTAAATAACCTGAGACGGTTTTAATTCCCTCATCTTTATATACATCTGCTAAAGTCAATATAAATGTATTGCCTTCAATGTCTGTAGTTATATATTTCTGATTGCCCAGTAATTGAGAGTTGAAAATAAGTTCTGCGTTAAAGTGTTCCATTTTTTGTCCTTTGTGTTATAATGCGGGCTGGAGTTTACCTCCAGCCTCTTGTTTAAAAGGCTTTAGCCTTTAACCTTTGGTTGACGCGGGAGTTTGTTAGCTAAGTTGAAGAGTGTAGCAAACTCCTGCAAAGTCGTAATCTTTCCCTCTTTTACGAGGTCAAGAATAAGTTTACGATATTTGCTTCTTGACATTGGTTTTCCTCCTTTCTTGCCTGAGCAAAAAATTTGTAAAGATTTTAAAGAACTCTGTAAAAAGTTTTTAACCTCTTTACATGCCATAATTATACATCATTTTGATGTAAATGTCAAGGTTTTTAACATCTTTATGATAATTTATTTTAGTTTTTTTACATCTTTTTGATGTATTTATTAGAAGTAAGCAGGGAGATAAAAGCCCGAACGGACTTTTATTTTATGGTTCTTTGAATAATGTAGAATTTTTGAGCGTCTTCGTAGTATTTAAGGAAGTTTGCAACCCATGCGGGCATAGGTTTGTAGCTCCAATTTGCAACTGTGTTGTAGCTTATATTGGCTATCCCTGCAAAGTCCCTTTTAGATAGATTTAACTCTTTAAGTTTTTCGCAAAACTCCGAATATGCCATAGCAGCTTGCGTATTCTCCTCTTTGATGTTTTTGTTCATTTTTTATAACTCCATTGTGATATGTGAAATTATATATCATTTTGATGTAAATGTCAAGATGTTTTATATCTTTATGATGTATATATAAGGGGGATTTCTCCCCTTGTTGAGGTTAAAAGTTTTTGATTATAAACTCCTTTGTCTTAACCTGTCTTGGCGCGTTAAGACCGTATGTTACGGCTATTTCTTTTACATTGTAAGCCTTATATAAGTCTCTTACTACATCGCAAACGTTATAAGAAAGCACAAATTTGCCTTTTATTCCTTTTAAACTATCTGCAAGCCTCTCGTGGTCTTTAATGCCGAAACCGCCTTTGAGACTACCTTTGTAGTAGTTCTCCGTCCCTACGTAAGGCGGGTCTACATAGAATAATGTACTTTCAGCATCGTAATTTTGTATTAGCTTTGCAAAGTCCATATTCTCTATACAGACACTCTTTAATCTATTGTGGAA
>JAIRNE010000032.1 GCA_031258205.1 Campylobacteraceae bacterium | reverse complement strand
GTAGGTCAAAAAACCGCGCATGTTGTCATGATAGAGTATCAAGGCGCAAATCTTATGGCGGTAGATACGCATGTGTTTCGCACATCTCACAGGCTTGGACTCTCCTCGTCAAAAACGGTACAAAAAACAGAACTTGATTTGATAAAAGCTTTTAAGGACAATCTTGACATTTTGCATCAAGGTATGGTGCTTTTTGGAAGGTATATCTGTAGGGCTAAAAACCCTAAATGTGATGAGTGTTTTTTGAGTAAATTTTGCAAAAGCAAAGAGGGTTTTAAACCGATATAGCTATTTTGCGTTACATTAAATCTCAAAAATACAATAGTTTTGCCTTATAATTAACGCTTTTTCCTGTGCCGCCAATGCAAGCTTTTGCGGATTGTATTGAGCCGTTATCTGCTCGGCTATGTACTGTTTTCAAAACTAAACGCGTACTATTCTGTGAGCGGTTTTGTGGGATTTGGCAAAGCTGCGCACCCTCCCAATGGATTGCTTCATCGTTTCACTCCTTGGCATTACGGAAAAATAGGCGGATTGCAAATCAAGCCCGCAATGACGGAGGGGGAGGTTCGTAATGACGGGAGGGGATTGCCGCATTGCTTTGCACAGCTCGGTTGCACTCTGTCATTGCGAGCGACCAGCGGGGCGCGGGCAAATCTGTTCACTCTCCGTCATTGCGAGCGTAAGCGCGACAATCCAATCCTTAGCCTTACATGCAAGATTGATTTTAAATAGTTACATGTGAAAGTTCTATTTTTTTTAGGAACAATTACATATTAAATTGCTTAAAATAATTATCATCAAAGTTTAGCAAAAAAACTATCACGCTTTTAAATTTTCAGTTATCTCAATCGTTTTTATCGTATCGCCCGCTTTTATACCGTCAAGCACCTTTAGCGAATCTTCGTCTATGACATCGCCAAATACCGTATGAACGCCATCCAAATGCGGCTGTTTTGAGTGGCATATAAAAAACTGACTGCCTCCGGTATTGCGTCCGGCATGCGCCATAGACAAAGTACCTCTTTGATGTTTGTGAATATTTTTATCGCATTCGCACGCTATCCTCCAGCCAGGACCTCCCGTACCGGTACCGTTAGGGCAGCCGCCTTGTATAACAAAATTTGGAATCACTCTGTGAAATTTAAGTCCGTCATAAAATCCGCTTTTTGCCAAATACGCAAAATTTGCTACCGTAACGGGCGTCTCTTCGGGATACAGTTTCACTCTCATGTTGCCCTTGTCCGTTTTAATGACGGCATACGCAAAAGTTTGCAGCTCATGTTCTGTGTAATTGTAAGTTTTTAAATTCATCACAAATCCTTTGAAAAAATTTCGCGCATTATACAATAATTGATAGAGTTATAAAATGAGTTTTGCTAAAATCCGCTTTATTAAAGCTTTTCAAAAAGGAATGTATTTGAAAAAAGCGGTTGTTTTACTGAACATGGGCGGCGCGCGCAGCAAAAAAGAGTTAAAAGAGTTTTTAAAGAATATGTTTTTAGACAAGCGCATTATATCCTCGCCGCTAAGATATGTAGTTTCGGCTTTGATAACGCTTTTGCGCGCGGGAAAGGTTTGGGAAAATTACAAGCTTATCGGCGGGAGCAAGATTTATGAGCATACGCAAAATCTTGTCAAAAAGATAGATATTTTAGCAAACGGCGATTATGATATTTACTTTGCCATGCGTTACACAAAGCCCAAAATTGCCGATATTTTTAAAGACAGAGAGTATGACGAAGTTTTGCTTTTTCCCATGTATCCGCAATTTTCATCAACAACTACGCTTTCATCATTTGACGATGCCAAAATATTTTTCAAAGATAAAAAGACGAAAATATTCAAAGTAGAACATTTTTTTGACGACGAGCGTTTTAATAAAACTATTATAGAGGCTGTCAAAAGATACGGCAACAGCGCTGCGCATCTTATATTTTCAGCTCACTCTCTGCCTCTTTCTATCGCCAAAAGAGACGCTTATGAAAAGCATATCAAAAGGCATATAGAGATTTTAAGCAAAGAGTTAAAAGATAGCGGAATAACATTTGCCGATATACATTTGGCATATCAATCAAAATTGGGACCGGTTAAATGGCTTAGACCCTCTTTTGAGGAGGTTTTAAAAACTGTCGCGCCCTCGCCCGCCGTCGTATATCCGCTCTCTTTTACGATTGATAATTCCGAAACGGATTTTGAGCTTGACATGTACTACAAAAATATCGCAAACACTCTTGGAATAACCTCTTATAAATTGTGCAAAGCGCAAAACGCAAGCGATAAATTTGCGCTATTCATAGACCAAAAATCAAGAGAAATTTTGAATATTGCGCGATAATTTCAAAAGCGAATGCCCATAAGAAGCTGTTAAATTTGCCTTTTTTACGCCTCTCATGCGATATTCGTGTAAACCGCTTGAACGTCGTCGTCGTCTTCCAAACGGTCTATAAGCTTTTCAATATCCGATAACTGTTCATCGCTGAATTCTACGGGAGTATTTGGTATATATTCAAGCGCCGCTTTTTTTGGTTCAATGCCAAGAGATTCAAACGCGGACGATAAAGAGCCAAAATCCAAGTA
>JAIRNE010000008.1 GCA_031258205.1 Campylobacteraceae bacterium | reverse complement strand
AGTGCGATGTCAAGCCCTCATCACAATTTTTAGCGGCATATTTTGCTTCGCTTATTTCATCAAACGGCGAATAATTTTCAGCGCGCCGACAAGCTTCTTTGTCGTTCAACTCATCGCATGATTTTTGATAAAGTTTTCCTGCCATTATAAAACTGTAATCAACAGCTATGCCAACAGACAAGTATGCTTCGGCAAGTTTGTTGCATGAATACGAATCGTTTAAAGAGCACAATTTTCTAAGTTTTATTATATCTTGCTCGTGTCTATTCATTTTATCTAACGCTTCGCAGGACTCTTTGATATATCCTTTTTCGCAGGCTAATTTATAATAGTCTTTGGCATATATAATGCGCGAAGGGTACTTGACGATATCGCTTTTTCTGTAAATTCCGCCCAGCTTATAACAAGCTTCGTAAACATTTTTTTCGCACAACTCCCCGAAAAGATAAAGCGATTTTTCTACATTGTATCTATCGTACTCTATGGATGCAAGCTCAAAACAGCCTTTTTTATCGCCGTTTTCGCATGATTTTTTAAAATATTTAACCGTTATATTAGAGCTTTCATTGGCGTTTTTACTCTCTTCTCCTAAAGCAAAGCAGGCTCTTGCGCTGTTATGTTCGCAGGCTTTTTGCATGTACGTTAAATCATTCGTACCGTTTATCAAATTGCCAAGATATTGACAGCTTTGCGCGTGATTATTATCGCACCCCTTTTTGAAATAATCAAAGGCTGACGAACTGTTTTCGTGCAAAATCCCAAGACTGTAACAACTCGCGCTGTCGCCCTCGTTGCATCTTTTTGACAGAGTATTTTCAACGGAAAAATAGAGCTTTGAGACATAAGCGGTTGCGGCTATTAACGCAAAAAGAGACAAAACTCCTGCGAACAATTTTTTTTGCATATAAACTCCTATTTATTTAACTTTTTTTTAAGCCATGTTACCTGATCACATGCGCCGGTATTGTTTAAATCGCACCCTTTTTTAGCGTATATCATAGCGTTTTGCATATCTTTGCCGCTTGCGTAAACTTCGCTTAAATAAAAACAACCGTGTCCGTCGCTTTTATCGCATACTATTTTCAGATATTTTGCCGCCGCTTTTAAGTCGTATATCGCCTTTTCTCTATAGTATGCCATTCCCGTTTTGTAATATCCGTCATCTATGCCGTTTTCGTAAGCTTTTTTATAATAATACAGAGCTTTTTGCGGATCTTTCGGCAGTATGTCGGGATTTTCAAAATAAGCCAATCTGTAATCCAAAGCATGTTCATACATGTGCAGATATAAATCTCCCACATTTATGCAGGCTTTATATATTTTTTTGTCGCATGCTTTCAGGGCATATCTCATTTTATTTACGAGGTCATGTTGTTTGTAGGTAAAATATGCATTTTCGCAGGATTTGGCGTGATCGTATTCGTCGCAGGCTTTTGCGTAATACGAAGCGGCTTTATCAAAATCCTTTTGAACTGTTCTGCCGTTTTTGTATGCCTGCGCCGCTTGGGCGCAATCTTTAATTGAACCGCTTTCGCACAGTTTTTGATTTTCTTCAAAGTTTTTTAATGCATTTTTATGCATATCTATGACTTTGCATCCGTTGTTATAACCGTTTTCGCAGGATTTTGCAAAATAATACAGCGACTTTGCCAAGCTTTGTGAAGACTCTACCTTGCCCATATAATACAGCCAGCCAGCCGCATAGCATGCTTCAAAGTCATTTTTATCGCAGAGGTTCTCAAATATGGACAGCGCTTTTTTGTAATTTTTGATATTCGGCGGAGCTTCATCTTTTATAGATACAAAAGCAACGCCGTAACAACTGCGTTTATAATCCTGTTTGCACAAATTTTCAAAATACGAGAATGATTTGGATAGATTTTCCGACGGTTGATCTCTATACAAAATACCAAGCCGGTAGCATGAATCCAATGAACCGTAACTGCAGGCTAAATCATAATAATTTGTGCTGTTTTGCAAATCGGCAGTTACGCCGCCTAAATATTGACAGCCTTGCGCATATTTGCCTTCGCAAGCTTTTTGTATATAAGTTAATGCCGTTGGGAGATCTTTTTTAAGCTCATGCATTCCATTGTAATACGCAAAACCAAGCTCATAACAGCTTGTCATATTGCCATTGCCGCACTCTCTGTTTTTCGTATTTGCAAAATCAAAATAGAAAAAATTTAAATATGCAATCAAAACGATTATAATTAAACTTGCCGCCCAAAATAGTTGTCTTGCTCTGCTCATCGCCGCTTCTTTATCAGTCAAAAATTTATCGCATTATATGTAAATATAACTTTTATTGTTCTGATTTTATTGCGAAATATATAAACGCAATCAAAACTGCGTATGATTGGCATTTTATCTTGAATAAGCAAAATTGCGGATGCGAACAGCCGCTATTTTTGATTGGTTTGATTATTTGCGCTGGGGATTTGCGGCAAAGAGATTTGAAATGCGGCAAACCTTTCTTTGGCGCGGTAACTGATAAGATAAGAGTTTTTGTTTGCATATATGCGAAAAAGGGTTACGTTTTCCATGAGTTTATCCACCTTGACGCGCTCTATGTTTTCATAAGTCAAAGGAATGGTTTCATCTCTTTTTGATTCTATCCTGTATAAAGAGTTATCTTTGACAAAATAAGCAATATGGGGATTTATCATGGCATGCAGGGAGTTTTTGGTACGCAGGCGCAAAATATCAAAATCGCCGCTGTTTGTGATGTTTAGGGCGGCGTATATATTTGTCTGCAAAAAAAAGTCGTTATAAAAAAGCTTTGTTATTTTTTGCTCTTTCGCGTACTCTATGTAACGCAAAGAGTTAATGTCGTTACTTTTTTGCACGGTGTTTATAGCTTGATACATGTATATGGCTATAACGGAAAATATAGCGATAGATACGACTATCTCTATGAGCGTGAAAGCTCTTTTCACATCTCTGCCTTTATCTCGTATCCTATTATATTTGCGCCGTTTATGTTAGCGGCGATTTTGTTGATGATAAATGTCATCTGCGGAATTTTATCCAAGCTCTCCTCAATCTCTTTGCTGTCCGAGAGTTTCATATTAAATACCTCTTCGCTCTCGCATGTGAGGTTTTGCTCTTTTAAGGCGGATATGAGGCTGTCGTCTTTTATCATAAATTTTGTTTTCACCGCATCGTACAAGTTTGTCTCTTTATCTGCGCCGCAGAGGTTATTTAAAACCGCCAAAGAGAAAAACATATTTGCCTGCGTTTTACTCTTTGCGTAATTGATAATTTTAGAGTTATTGGAACTTACGCTCAAAAGTCCAAGACCTGCTGTGAATACTATAGCCACAGCTATCAAAACTTCAATAAGCGTAAACGCTTTAGTCATCTTTTATTCCGATTCTTATCGCTTCGTCAAGCGATATTTTGCCTTCCGACAAAAGCTCTTTTAGTCTGTGCGATAAAAATATCATACCTTTTCCTTTGGCAAAAGAGCGGATTTGATAATCGTTCGTAGTCGTTTTGAGTATCGTTTTTATATCGTCGTTCATAATAAGCAGTTCTCCTATCGCCTGTCTGCCTATATATCCCGTATAACCGCACTGTTTGCAGCCGTTGGCTTTATAAATAACGGTCTCTTTTTTGATGGAAAATTGATTTGCGTAATCTTCGGCTATCTTATCCTCCGATTTGCAGTGAGGACAAAGCAGCCGCACCAATCTTTGAGCCAGCACGGCAAGTAGCGTTGATGAAATCAAAAACGGCTCTATCTTCATATCCACAAGTCTTGTTATAGCGGCTGTAGCGTTATTTGTATGCAGCGTGGAGAGCACCAAATGTCCGGTAAGAGCCGCCTGCGTGGCTATGGAAGCGGTCTCGTTATCGCGTATCTCGCCTACCATGACTATATCCGGATCCTGCCTTAAAATGGAGCGCAGCCCTGCGGCAAAAGTAAGTCCGACTTTATTATTTACTTGAATTTGATTTATATTGTTTGTCTTATACTCTACCGGATCTTCTATAGTGATGATGTTTTTTTCGGGCGATGCCAATTTTTGCAAAAACGAATGCAGCGTGGTAGATTTGCCGCTGCCGGTCGGTCCCGTTACCAAAATAATACCATGCGAGTATTGCAAGATACTGTTCAATCCATTTATCAAACTGTCGGTAAATCCAAGTTCCAAAAGCGATGGAATCTGCGTAGAATCCATCAAAATACGCATAACGACTCTCTCGCCGTAATACACGGGCAGTATAGAGACGCGGATATCAAGCGTGCGTCCGGCTATTTTTATCTGCGTTCTGCCGTCTTGCGGGATGCGTTTTTCGGATATGTCAAGATTTGATATGACTTTAATACGGCTTATGACAAGGTTTAAAATGTTTTTTTCAAGCTCTATATGTTTTGTCAATACGCCGTCTATACGAAAGCGTATTTCGCCTTTAAACTCATGCATCTCTATATGAATATCGCTTGAGCGTTTTTTGATGGCTTGATAAAAAAGCGAATTTACAAATTTTATAATCGGCGCAGACTCTTCGGACGTTAGAATATCGCCCGAGTTTCTCAAAAACTCCGTCAAATTCATATCTTCGTCAACGCTTGCCTCCTCTTCGGCGTTTTTATCTATAGCTCCAAGCTCTTTATCGGTTCTAAGTTCTAAAAATTTATTAAAAAGCCTCTCGTACGACTCTTCGTCCAAAAATACTACTTTATATCCCGTCTTTTGTTTGGATAGATATTCAAAAGCCGCATTCATGTAGTTTTCGGCAATGCATGCACACACGATATCGTCTATCTTTGAAAAAAGCACATAATTTTTAAGAGCTACGTTAATCTCTTCGGACTCAACCTCAAAAGGTTCTAAATTCGTATCATGTATATATTCTATGCCGCTCATCAAATTGTCCTATTTGCGTATTAAATTATTCCAATACGCGTCGCTTCCGAATGGCGCATCGGCGCTTTTTTCAATATTGTCTTTAATTTTCGGCGCATTTTCCACTCTTTTTTTAAGCTCCTCTTTCAACTGTCTGCTGTAAACATCTTGAATCATATCAAGTTCGGATAACTGCACCTTTAACTGTGATAATTCATCGCTGGAGTTTACTATATAAGGAGTTAAAACCAAAACAATATTGAGCTGATCATTAACGTCGGTGGTATGCGTAAAAAGATTTCCCAAAAGCGGTATATCCCCCAAAAGCGGAACTTTATTGCTGTTTTCGGTATCTTTATTGCGGATAAGACCTCCCACGATGACGCTTTCGCCGTGTTTTACTATAGCCGTCGTGCTCACTTCCCTTTTTGTCGTAGTGGGCATACCGCCGCTTCCGCCGCTTCCGTCTATCACATCTTCTACTATCGCTTCTATTTGCAGGGTAACTTTTCCGTCATTTGCAATTCTGGGTTTTACCTGCAGGGTTAAGCCTATGTCTTCTCTTGTGTATGTGTTTCTTGTTAAATCCGTAGTGCTGTCCGAATTTGTAGCGCTTGTAATGATGGATTGCGTCTGTCCTATATATATTTTTGACTCAATATTGTTTACGCACAACAATGATGGCTCCGAGACGATATTAGCCGCGCCGTTTGTTTTTAGAAAATCTATGGATGCGCCGAAAGCAAGACCTGATTTTATATCTTCAAAATTAATAACAGAGCCTAATACAGGAGATAAGGCAAGCGCGCTTCCTCCCATGTTCATAGCAAACGTATAAAGTCCGTCCGAGGTTACTCTCCCACCTTCAAATCCGTACTGTACGCCTATTCTTTGCGAAGCCGCTTCGCTGATTTCAATAATTTTCGCTTTTACAAAGACTTGCTTTTGCTCTTTATCAAGTTCGCTTATTATCTCTTTTATAATCTCATGATCTTTTTGCGCAGCCAGAACGACTATAGAGTTGCTCGCTTCGTCCAAAGAGAGTATGGGTTTATTAGCATTGACTGCTCTCGCGGCGTTTTGTATAATCGTCTGGTTTCCGGAAATTAAAACGCTTGAAGAGGGCGCCGTTACGTTTAAAGCGTTTGAAGAGAGAATTTCGCTTACTATTTTATGGACATTTTTGGCTTCGGTATTATTGAGCTGTATCACTCTTGTAACCATTTGAAACGACTCTTGCCCTTTGTCCAAATTGGCTATAATCTCTTTCAGTTTTTCTATATTTTCATACGAACCCACGGCAATGATTCCGTTATCGGCTCTGTTTTCGTATAACGCTACTTTCTCGCTCTCTATCCTTTCATTAAAAACGCTTCTTGATATTGACTGCAGTATCGGAAAAGTCTGCTCTATATTGGCGTTATACATTTTGATAAACGCCACTTCCGAAGCTACATTTTGCTCCATGAGCGTTATGACTTTTTTTATTGTGTCTATATTTTTTGGGAAATCGGTTATAACGAGCAGATTACTCTCTCTAACGGTCGCAAATTTGACGGATACGGATGCAAGATGTCTTATCTTATTTATAACTTCGTCAACATTCAAACCTTTTACTTTTATCGTCTGCGTAACCATCTGCGTATACCCTTGAGACTTGCCTACTACAGGCAGATTGTACTGCGCTACCATATTGCTTCTTACAATCTCCATGTATTGACCATGATCTACCATAGTATAGCCTTTTGCCGCAAGAACAGACTGCAATATGAGCGGTAAATCCTGTTTGGTTACCGGCGTTGTGGAAGTAAACTCTACTTTGCCCGGTATTGTTTCTAAAAACAGTATATTTTTATTTAAAACGTTTGAAACAAGCCTTATAAAATCCGTAATCTCCAAATCTCTAAAATTTATTTCAACCGCGGAATTAGCGTCTTCAATACTTTGAGCATTTAAGCTTACCGATAAAATAACACACATGACTATTCTAATAAATTTCATATTCAAACTCCTTTTTTTCATTGTTTCTCATAACTTCCAATTTTACTCTGCTGTATGATTTGGCATTGTTATAAATTTCAAGAACGCTTGAGTAGTTATCAAGCTTAATTCCGTTAAAGCTTTGTACGATATCTCCCGCGCGAAGCCCCAATTTTGCCAAAGGGGAGTTTCTATTGATACTAAGCACTCTAAAACCTTCCATTTTTCCGTTTTTCATGACCTCTTTAAAGCCTATATTTTTAAATACCGTATCCGGATTTGCCATAAGTTCGTCTATCTCGCTTCTTTTTAAAATATTTGTATATTCTTGTTCATTTGTCTGTAAATTCTGCCGCGAAGGACTCACTCTGCTGGTTGCAGCCTGCGTATTTTGAGAGGTAATCTCAGCGAGAGCTATCCAAAGGTCATTGTCATTCTCTTTAAGAAACGCGCCGTTTGATTTTACCTCGCCCACAACGTATTGTTTATACCTGTCCCCCGTTTTTAAAACTTCGGACGAACTGCCGTCCGAGATAATGATAAAAACGTTTTTGCCGCTGTTTTCTTTATATATCGCCGAAAGTTTCAAACTGCTTATCTGCGAATTTTGAGTATTTAAAACTTCTGAATTTTGAGACGGACGAGAAAAAAAAGAGAAATCGTAAGCGTTAAAATTTATAAGGTTTTTTTCGCCGCGGCTAATCTCTACGCCGCTTTTGGGGAGAAAAATAAAAAACGCCAACGCTATGCTTTTTGATACGGCTATGCAAATTAAAATTTTAAAGATAACGTTTAGCGTTTTATCATTCAAAAGATGATTCATATATCAACTCTCCGTCCATGTCTTTAAATTCTCTGTAAATAGTCGGATATTTTTGCTTAAAATATTCTTGAGGATTTAAGATAAGTCTCAATTTTTTATCGTACATGTTATAACTGCCGCGAATCTCTCCGAAATCGCCGTCCGCGCTCAGCCACAATTTTGTCGGATAAAGCGGCGTAAATTTTATTTTTACTGCGTCTATTTCGCTTGGAATAAAACTTTGGAACTTTTTTGAGACATGCAGGCTTTCAAGAGCTGCCTCGTTATACAAAATAAACGGCACAATTCTTATCGTATCTATCTGCGCGATATCGTCGCCATAATATGATACATGTGCCTCTTGCGCCGTAAAAACGCCCATAAAATCGCTCAATGTTTCATTGCTCAATATAATTTTACGCTCGTTAAGTTTATGCTCCGCAAAAAAATAGAAATTCTCTTTAGGCAGAAATATGACCGCAACATATAAAAACAGTATCGTATATAGGACGTATTTTAAAATTTTCATTTTGCTATCTCCAAAGTAAAAGATATTTTATCTTCCGCTTCGGCTAAAATCGCAAATTTCTCTATTTCAAAGCCGCCGCTCAACGTTTTTTTGACTATATCATTTATCTGTCCGCGCGTTAAAGATGAAATTTTTACCTCAAACGTTTTTCCTTTATCGCTGATGTTCGCGGCGTTAAAAATAGCGTCCAAGCGTTCTTTTAAGTTTGTTTTATCCCAGATTTTTTTAGAAACCGCTATTTTCTTTGCATTGTCGTCTAAAGCAAGAAGAGCTTTGCCGTTTTCTCCCATCTCATTTTTCAAACGAGAAACGTTAAATGCCGCCGCTGTCAGTATCAAAACCAAAACCGATATCAAAATTAAAGGATTTATCTTATTCATAGCGCAGCTTTATTTTAATATCGTTGGTACTGTCTTGAAAATCTTCTATGACAAAAGATTTTTGAAAATAACTCTTAATGCTGTCGCTTTTGTCGTTTACATGCATTATCAGCGAAATTTGCGAGCGGCTTGCTTCTATGCTTTTGAAATATCCGCCCTGCGAAAATGGAAATTTGAAAACTTCGCTGACTTTTTCTCTGATATCTTTTTGTTCTTTATTTATTCTCTCATGTTGTTTTAAAAGCGCGTTTAGCTGAATTTCGGTAGAGGGCAGAGAATATTCTTTTAATATCTCTTCCCTCTTTTTCTCCTGCGAATTTAATACATGCGTAACAAAAAACAGTTCCGCAAACAAGAGCGCAGTCAAAAATATCAGCGCGTATATGACGCCTTTAAGGGCTGTGCGTTTTTCGTAAATACGATTGAATTTGCCGAGTTTGACCACATTTTTTGAAAGTTTTAACGTACGCAGTATCTCTTGTATATTCACATGCTCTTTTGCCAATGAGAGCGGAACTTTTATGACTTTGCCCTCGCGTATGGACAAAGCGTTATTGTCGTCTATTTTTATATCGCATTGGCAGCTTGCAAACTCTGTCTGCGCAAAATACGCTTTTCTTATATGAGAGGGTTTAATGCCTATGGATTCTAAATTATCCAATATATTTTTGATATCATAAACAAACAGCATGAAGCTGCCGTTTTGTTTTACCGCCATGTACGAGTAGTCGCCCTTTGGGATAAAACCCTCAAATATGGAAGGAGCATATTCGCGCGCTTGAAAAGCGTATTTTACGGGGAGCGTCTCTATTTTTGTCCAATAATATTTAGGAGACAAAATAACGTCAAACATATTCAAACCGTCTGTCGTTATATGTTTTGTATCCGCAAAAACTACTTTATTGTCGTAAGCTTTGTAGAATTTATCGCGGCAGAGCCATTTGAAAGCGTCCAATAAACGCTTTGACATACTTCGCAAATTATCAAAAAACCGTTTCAATGTAACCAACTCTCTTTGACTCCATATCATATAAAAAATTAAAGGATTTCGCCTGTTTCATGTAAAAAAAATTCATATTGCAAAATATTCTGGGTGAAAAAAACCCAATATTCAAAGCTTTGAGCTTCTCTTTGTCGCTTGAGGAGATATATAGTTCGTCGTAAGAACTTATAATCCCGTCTTTCTGTAACGAATACAGATTATACTCTTTTTTTATTAAAGCAAATAACGGCTCTTTTATATAGTTAAAATCTACATCCTTTCCGACAAAGCCTATAATCTCTTCCCATGGGATATCGTATATTTTAGCGTCTCCGCCGTTTATCGTGAAATAGTCCAAAAGATAATCAAACGACTCTTTTGAATTTATGCCGCCGTCGCTGAATCTGTAACCTTTCAAAGCCGCTTCGCTTGCGTATGTTCTCTCTTCTTTATCCGTATCTATAGCGTCAAGCAAAACAGATAAGAAAAAATTTGAATTCGCCACTTCATATTCGTATAAAAGAGTCTGCAGAAGATTATATAAAGGCTCGTTTGTGCCGTTGTTGTTCAAAATGAGATTATTGACGTTTATGACGCCTCCTGCGGACGATATGTCTAACATGACGTTTATGTCGCCGTTATCCGTGCCAAGAACTATGGGAAGCCCTATGATAACAGAAAGCGTCTGCGCATCTTTTATCTCTTGGGAGCTTTTTTGCAAGATTGCCAAAACGTCAAGAAAACTCTTATTTAACTGTATAAACAAGCTTTTCTCGTTTGCTCTGTCAAAATATTTTTGCGAAATATCCACACTCTTTAAAATCAGCAAAGAGAGCATCATGATAAGTCCTACGGCGGTAAGAAGAACTACTCCTTTTTTTCTGCGCATATAAACCTCATGAGATATTTATTGAAAATATAGGAAGCAGCATAGAAGTTACTATAAGCCCGATAATTCCGCCGACAATCAGCATCAATGCAGGTTCCAAAAGAGATAAAAAAAGCGCTATTTTGTCTCTGTTTTCCTCAAAATAGAGCTCCGACATATTGTGTAAAACCATAGAAACCTCGCTCGTCTCTTCTCCCAGCGTAATAGCTTGAACAAAAGAGTTGTCAAGCTCAAAACCGCTTTTAAGAAGCGCGGCGGAAAGACGCGAACCCTCTACGACTTTCAGTGAAGCTTTTTCAAATACGGCGGCGATAACGCTGTTTTTCAAGATACTAGAACTAAGTCTTACGGTTTTTACGAAAGGCACGCCCGATCTTACCAAAACGGAAGCCACATACGTAAATCTCCCAAGTTCTGAGGATTGTATGATTTTGCCGAAAAACGGCAGTTTTAACATGAGAAAATCAAATCTGTATCTTATTTTTGAGCTTGTTTTCAAAATAAATCTGAATAGAAGCGCAAACAGAAATATTCCTGCGGCAAGATAGAGCCAGTTATTTGACATCCAGTTTCCGAAAGCTATCACTATTTGCGTGATTTTAGGGAGTTCTTGATTCATTTGCTCAAATATGGAGCTGATTTTCGGAACTATATAAGTTACTATAAAGCCCACCATAAAACAAGAGACTATCAGTATAAAGATGGGGTACGCAAACGCGTTTTGCACCTGCTTTTCCAATCTCTCCTGCTCTTTTAAAAAGCGCGACAACTCAAGCAGTATTTCGGTTAATATGCCGCTGTCTTCCGATACTTTTATGGATTGTTTGTAAAAATTCGGCAGCGCTATGACATTTTGATTTTCAAGCGCGAAATAGAAATTTTTCCCCTCGTCTAACGCCGTTTTTATGCTTCTTAAAAAAAGCTGCATTTTTTTATTTTTTGCATACTGATTTGAGGATAGAGCCACGGCGTCCACCAACGATATTCCGGATTTTAAATATATGCTGATATCGCGGCTGAATACGGCGAGTTCGCCGGAGGAAATTTTATGCTTTCTTTTGAGGGTAAATCTGTTTAGGAACGTAAAGCTATCCTCTTTCAGGCTTTTGTAAATAATATTTTGAGACTTTAGCCTGCGTTTGGCATCGTCCAAACTTAAAGCTTCTATTTTAGAGTTTACTTTATTGCCAAACCCGTCTATCCCCGAATATTTAAATATCAATGTTATCGTCCTCTTGCTTCAAGCTGGCTGTTTTCCAAAAAATCCCGCGCGCTTGCAACGCTGTCAAATACTTTCCCATCTTCCATGTAGTTTTCAAACAGATACGCTTTTTTCTTATATTCCAATACTAATTTATCGCTGCTGCCATTTGGATATACATCCAATCTAAAGCAGACCTTTTCTCTTCTGTATCCGCTTACATGATAATCGTCAAACGCCGCTTTTTCCAATCTTTTGCCGTCAAAATAGTAAGCTTCCACAGCGCTGTTTTTTTCAAAAACATTAAGCGTTTTATTTGTATCCTTGCCGTTTATTAACACTCTGCACTCATTGCAATTATCAATACATCTTAAAGAGACAAGATTTTCACCGCCGCCGATTCCAGCAAGATACAGATTTAATCTTTCTAATTTTACCGATTCGTCTTCTTGAGATGAGATGGAAAAGTTTTGGGCAAATAAACCGTATAAAATCACTATCAACAGCAAAACCAATAACAATTCAAAAAGCGTAAACGCGCCTCTTAATTTTGACATTTGCTAAAATATATATCCTCGTCGTCGCCGTCTCCGCCCTCTTTTTTGTCTCTGCCTAAAGATATAATATCAAAAATTTCACCGTCCGCTATATATACATACTCCGTTCCCCAAGAGTCTTTCGGCGCAGATTGAGCCGATAGATATCCGCCGTTTGGATAGTTTTTGTATTTTGACGCGTCTGGATTATTGATAAGAGCTTCAAGCCCCTCGTCTAACTGCGGGTAATTTCCGAAATCAGCTCTAAACATTTTAAGCGATTCGCTGATGGTTTTCATCTGTATGCAGACTAAACTCCTTTTTGCCCTTTCGCTTTGACCGACAAGATTGGGTACAACAATGGCTGTAAGAAGCCCCAAAATCATGATAACTATCATAAGTTCCATAAGTGTAAACGCTTTTCTCAATTTCACATTCCTAATCTTAATTTTTATAAGATTATAACATAAAAAGCGGTCTTTTAAGGGCATAATTAGAATATGCGGCTATTTTAAATTAACAATACCTCTAAGTTTGTTTGCGCCAAGCTTTGGAATTCAAAATAGAGTTAAAGGTTTTAATTTCTGATTTTATAGTTCTGAAACTTTTGCGGACGGTATTTATAGCGGCGGTTTGAAAGTTACGGCAGACGTAAAGCCAATATTAAAGTTTAATCGGTATAATTTCACTCTTGTTTTTGCCGGTCAGATAGCTCAGTCGGTAGAGCAGGAGACTGAAAATCTCCGTGTCGGCGGTTCAATTCCGTCTCTGACCACCATTTAATACATGCAAAATACATCATCGCCGGAAAACGGCGAACTCTCTAACAATTGCGCTCTTTATTATCCGATTGATTCGGCGGTTTTACCAAAAAATTCAGCCTCTAAGCCGAAATAATATACTAATCGCAGAAAGACAATATCTGCAAAATCATATTTTTTACGATAGTTATGAAAAAATTAATATTGACGTTAGTTTATTGCTAATATGAGCCGTTAGCATATCAAATATATTTTGATTTAAATAGCAAGATTGCTTTTGAATATATAAAATTAAATAAAGGAATGTCATGAAAAAAATTTATTTGAGTATATGCAGGGTTTTAGCCGCAATCGGATTTTTACATATGAGCGCTTTTGGATTCAGCGAAGGCGTGGATTATATAACGCTTGAAACTCCCATTGCGAACATGAACAAAACGCTTATAAAAGTGTTCAGTTATACATGTTCTACATGTTATGAAGACGACAAGGCGGAGAAAACGGATATTATAAAAGAGATTGAGAGCATTGTGGAGATTAAACCTTTTCATGTTAAGACGCAGGGCATATACGCCAAAGAGGCGAGTGAAATTTTTGCCGTACTGTTGATAAAAGATAGAGATAACGGCATAACTTCTATTTTTGATAAAAATTCACAATTTAAAAAAGCTAAAATGGCTTATTATAACGCTTACCATGAAAAGAGATCAAAATGGAAAATCGGCGGCGAAAGCTTTATCAGAACGGGCTTGAATGCGAGCGGTTTATCTATGGACGAATTTAAAACGCTAAAAAACGATCCGAGGGTAAAAGAACTTCTTGACATGTGGGACAATAATATAGCCGAAGTACAAAACGTTCCTGTGTATGTGGTAAACGGCAAATATCTTATAAACTCAAAAAAAATTAATTTAACAAACGATTTAGCGGAAATCATTAAAGAACTTGCGGATAAATAGACTCTGAAATATTAAAACATTCCGATAAATATATTGTCGGAATACTATAAGATTATCGGCAAGTTTTTCTGCTATAATCTCTCTTCCAAAAAAAACAAAAGAGAATCATGGCATCTTTAAGCGAACTTGCAAAACTTTACGCCGCTGTGCTTGGCGTAAGAGCAGATAATATAGATATCGTCCGCAAAACAGCCTCGTTTAATAAGATTTGGGAAGCGCTGTTTAAAGAGAAACCATTTAATGAAATAAATATAGAAGCGGCGAAAGAGAGCATAATTTTAGAATTTAAAAAGCAAAACTCAGCCGTTTTAAAAAAACATCTCTTAGAGGCTTTGGCAAAACTTTACGAAGAGGGCATTTTAGATGCGTATAAATTAGAAGAGTACGAAAAAACTTTTGTCATCAGCGAAATTATAGATACGCCTCAAGCCGAAAAGATAGAGTATGGATTTACAGATAAGACGTTTTCGGAAAAATTGGATATTTTATACGAACTTTTGAGTAAATTATATGAACTTACACAGAGTCCTTTACAGCGGATAAGATTTGATAAGGTAAAAGAAACTCTTGATGAAAGAAGTTTTTCCATAGGCGTTACGGGCGTTATGAATGCGGGTAAATCCACGCTTTTAAACGCTATTTTAAGAGCCGATATATTAGGAACCGCCGTTGTTCCCGAAACGGCAAATCTTACTGTCTTAAAATATGCCTCTACCGCTAAAGCAGTAGTCAATTTTTGGAATAAACAAGAGTGGCAAAGCATGGAAAAAAGCGGCGGATTTTTACCCAAAACGGCTAAATTTATAGACGGCGCAAAAAGTAAATTCGGCGCCTCTTTGGACGATTTTATAATTAATGCCGGCAGAAGCGACGAAATAGATATCCAAGATATCAGTCTCTACACTTCAGCGCACAAATCTGACATGAAATGCGCTCTTGTAAAAAGCGTGGAGTTATATGCCGATAACGCGTTTTTAAAAGACGGCGTTACGATAGTGGATACGCCCGGGCTTGACGATCCTGTGGTAAAACGAGAAGAGATAACAAGGGAATACTTAAGCTCATGCGATTTGATGATACACCTCATGAATGCGGCTCAAAGCGCGACCGCAAAAGATATAGATTTTATCATTGACGCTCTGACGTATCATGGCATATCCAAAATTCTTATTGTTATCACAAGAGTTGACATGATAAACGAAGAGGAGTTAAACGAAGTAATAGAGTATGCAAAAACAAGCATTAAAATGCAGTTAGAGCGGCAAAACAGAGGAGGGCTGTTTAAAAGCGTAATTGAAAAAATAGAATTTATCCCCGTAGCGGCTAAATTTGCCTTACTGCATCGAACAGGACGCGCCAAAGACGCCGAAGATGCGGGATACAGCGAAGAAAAAAGCGGTATATTTGCCGTAGAAAATTATTTAAATCAAACGCTTTTTGGAGGCGAAAAAGCAAATCTATTGATAGCCTCTAATGCAAAAATCTTATATCTCGCGGCGTCTGAGAGTTTAAGCGCGTACGAAAAAGAGAGTAGAAATTTGAATAAATCTTCCGATCAATTAAGGGCGGATTTAAAGCGTCTCCAATCCCAAAACGACATACAAGAAGCAAAAATAGAGAGTCTGCTCTCCGCGATAAAATCTATTTTAACGGAGCTTGAAGAGTTTGCAAAAACGCTTCTTTTGGAGATGGATACGCGCGCAAATGGGCTTCATAACAAACTCTTTTCGCGCGTTTTTGACGACGTAAAGTATGAGCTTGAAAAAAATAAAAAAATGCCCTCTTTTGAGCGGGTGATTTATATTGTCCAAAGCGGATTAAAAGACGGCATTTTGGATTTGACGCGGGATTATCGTTTTAGTTTTAGCAAACAATCGGTTTTGGCGCAGGAAAAACTGCTTTTGCGTTTTGCGGATTTAAAACTTGACTTAAACATAGGGAGTTTTGACGCGAAAGCGTTTTTTGCTTCTAACGCATTTAGCGTCGGACAGAATTTTGAGGAGTTGTCGGCGCGGATTTTGTCGGCTTTAAAAAAATGTTCGAAAAGTACGCTTAACAGATTCGGCGAAAATTTAAACGCTATTTTGAAAGATGAATTTATAATCCTAAAACAGCGGCTTAGTAACGCTCTTGCAAATCTCAACGATATGCTTTTGGGCGAATTTCAAATGAAAAACGAAGAGCCTTTAAAATTTCTACAAAGCTTTATGAGAGAGGAAGTTGCGGATTTAAATAAACAGATAAATCTTTTAGAATTACATGCAAACGAGGCAAAAAAAAGAGACGTTATTATACAAAAAAGATGCGCAGAGTTAAGAGAAATTATAAAACAGTCGGCGGAATTACATGGGAGTATTTGAAGATTTTATTGCAGAATATAAGGCTGAAATTAAAAAAACGCCTGTTCATGAGGGGATTTTAAAACTTATAAATGAGATTAGCGACAGTTTGCTTGATTCTAAAATGTTTCCCTCAAAAGAGCTTAAAGAGTTGATTAATAAACTTAAAATACGCGCCGAAGAACCCATGAAAGTGGCAATAACGGGGCAATTTTCAAGCGGCAAATCCACATTTTTAAACGCGCTTTTGGCTAAAAATATTCTTCCTACGGGTATTACGCCCGTTACGTCAAAAGTTAATTATATAAGATACGGCGGCGAATTCACTCTTATGGTCAAATACAAAGACGGACGGGAGAGCTTTCATGCCATAGAGAATATCAAATCTTTCACCGACCAGCGAAACGCTATAGAAGATATAGATTATCTGACGCTTTACGCGCCTTTAGAGCTTTTAAAATATATTATCTTTGTGGATACGCCGGGGCTTAATTCGCAAAATTTCAGCGACACGGAAACGACCGAATTGGTTTTAAAAGAGGTGGACGGCATTATTTGGTTGAGTCTTATGGATAATGCGGGCAAAATGAGCGAAGCCGAAACGTTAGAGCGATACATGCACTCTTACCAAAACAAATCTTTATGCGTATTAAATCAAAAAGATAAATTCTCTTTAGAGCAAATAGAAACAACCGTAGAATATGTGAAAAACTCTTTCAAAAACTACTTTGCCGAAGTCGTTCCCATATCGGCTAAACAGGCTTTAGAATCGCGCTCTGAAGAGAAGCATATTGTGCTGGAAAACGAGTTAAAAAAGGTTTTAAAAACGCTTAAGGCAGATATAGAGGCGAATAATTACGAAATAAAAGAAGAGTTTATGCAAAACGCCGCAAATTCGTTCAATAAAGCGGCTTTAAATATTGCGCATCTCCCCTCCAAAGAGAAACTTTTAAAAGAATCCAATATAGAAAAAGTGTTGGATTTTATCTATAGCGAGATTAAGCCTATTGCGATTAACTCTAAAGAGTTTGCGATAACTCAAGAGATAAAACGGCTTTTGTCCGATTTATTGGAGCAAGAGGAGAAAATAATCTCTATTTTTGAGGAACTTGAAGAGATATTGAACTGTTACGAAGATGAGATTAAAACGGTCTGCGCAAAACTAAAAAGCCGATTTTCAACCTCTTTACACGAATCATACTTAAAAATAGAAGAGATAATAGAAAAGATATCTTTTGAGATTTTATCCAATAAAACAGACGCTAAGCGCGTAAGATATGTAAAAAAACGGGGATTTTTCAAAGGTTATGAGCCTTGTTATTATGAAGCGGCGAAGATTAACTCTGATGAGGTTTACAAAAGACTTTTTTTTGACGACGACTTGATAGGCAAAATGTTTAAGCGGTATCTGCGTTCTTTGGAAGCCATACAAGAGGAGATTGACTGTGAAAACAGGGCTGTTTTCAAAACGCTTGAAGATAAAGTCTTAAAATGGCAGAAGCCTTACGAATTAATAAGAAAAAACAAAAGCATCCAATCCGATATACAGTTTGCCAATATACGCAAGTTTGCCTCTAAAAGTTATGAAAATATACTAAAGCCGTTTAGCGGCGAAATAACCGCAAGTTTTACGAGAATGAGCTCGGAATTAAAACATGTAAGCGCGGGTATAAAATTTAACTATCAAAATGCAACCGAAGTCGTTATAGCGTTTTTGGAGCGCAGAATAGAAAAATCTATAAAACTTTACGAAGAAAATCCTATGCAATTTAGCGTGTATGAGCCAAAACTTGACGAAATAAAAGAGCGGCTAAAAATCAATCTGCATCTGCATGAATTTCAGAATATGATAAAAGGCGGCAGAAATTTTATCGTTAAAAATTATGACTTGCTTTTGGAGGAGTTTATAAAAATAAAAGAGGAGCGGCTTAAATTTATTTTAGAAAATAAAACTGAATATGTGAAACTTAGAAATATATTAAATTCGCTCTTAGACGCCATCGCATAATCTATTTTTTCAGCTTTGTTTAAAATATAATATACGCAAATAAAACGAAAAAATAGGCATACTGTTTACTATAAATATTTTTTTTATATTCACGCTTTCACACCGTGAAAAAGATGTGAAAAACTTTAAAAAATTTTTCACGCCGTCAAATGAAACTTTAAATCTTTATGTGTATAATACTCGTTTGGTTTCGGGGTGTAGCGCAGCCTGGCTAGCGCGCTATCTTGGGGTGGTAGAGGTCGCGGGTTCAAGTCCCGTCACCCCGACCATTTTACAAATCCCCTTAAATCCCAAAACGTCCCGAAAAGCCCTTTAAATCGCCTCTTTTAAAACTTCTTGCGTCCCGTTAAATCCCTATAAATACTTATACATTCTTGTTTCTTTATGGTCTTTTTTATGGTTTTATGGTACAATTTTTTCATTGAGACCATAAAAAGGTTAGCTATGCCAAAGACGGTAAAACCTCTTAATGATACGCAGATTAAAAATGCGAAAGCAAAGGCAAAAGATTATAAGTTATCAGACGGATATGGATTGATTTTATTGGTTAAAACGTCAGGAGCTAAATATTGGCGTTTTAACTATATCTTTGCCAATAAACAAAAAACAATCTCTGTCGGAGTATATCCGCAGACCTCACTCAAAGAGGCGCGTCAAACAAGAGACGAATACAAAGAATATCTCAAAAACAAACTTGACCCGCAGTATGCAAGAGTTTCACAATCTAATACTATAGAGAGTATAGCTCAAGAGTGGCGGGAGCTTAATCGTGATAGATTTGCCGACAGTTACCAAAAAAGCATCAATATATTTATCAATAAACGCATAATACCAAAATTGGGACATTACGGCATACAAGATTTAACCGTGCAAGATATTATACGATTTGGTAAAAACATAGAAGCTGAGGGACATATAGAAACGCTTGATAAAACGCTGAATACCCTTAGTCAAATATTCACTTATGCCGTCTCTATGGGATATACCAAACATAATATTGTAAAAGACATTGATAAAAAAAGCGTATTCAAACGAATACCGCAAAAGAATTACCCTGTCATAACAGACAGCAAAGAGTTAAGAAAGCTTCTATTGTCCATTGACGAGTATCACGGCAATATCGTTACAAGATATGCTCTCAAGCTTGCGCCTCATGTATTCTTACGACCCGCAAATATCCGCTTTGCCGAATGGAGTGAAATTAATTTTGAAAAAAAGATTTATCGTATTCCCCCAGAAAAAATGAAAATGAAAGATCCTCATATAGTTCCATTGTCAAATCAAGTCATAAAAATATTGCAAGAGCTTAAAGAGATAACAGGACGCGGCAAATATTTATTTCCAAGTCCTGTAACAACTACTAAACCAATCAGCGATGGAACGCTTGTAAAGGCTTTAAGACGGCTTGACTATACAAGAGACGAGATAGTGGCGCACTCATTTCGCGGCATTGCAAGTACAATCCTGCACGAGAATATAAGCGTTCACGGCATACATTCGGATGCCATAGAACGTCAGCTTGCCCACTTGGAACGGAATAAAGTCAAAGCCGCCTATAACCATGCCGAATATCTAACGGAGAGAACCAAGCTTATGCAGTGGTGGTCGGATTATTTAGAGAGTATAAAAAAGGGTTAGTTGCTAAAACAAATCAAAATGTAAAAACAGTATAAAAAAAGGCGAATAACAAACGATACTTTTCGGCATGAGTTTGCCAAAAGTAATCAACCCAAATATCAAATATAGACTTTCCCCAATCCAGCAGCTTAAAGTTGCAAAGCATATAATGCCCTCAGTCTTTGAGCATCCGACACCTGCGTTTCACTTAGACATACTAAATTTTATAAACGGCGACGAACAGTATAAAGCCGCAGCTATTTTTAGAGGCGCAGGAAAAACTACCCTCTTAAATAAAGTAAATATATTTTGCCGCGTATTTTTTGAGTTTGAACCCTTTACTCTTCTTTGCTCTGCAAACAGAGAAAAGGCGGAGAACTTTTTGTCTGATATCAAAAATATGATAATAGAGGCAGGAAGAAAAGGTTATGCGATAGAACCGGGCAAAGAGTGGACAAAAGAGAAGATAGACATAATTGTCAATAAAGGTAAAAAAGATGAGACAGGCAGATGTTTAGAGAAAACATGTTATATTGTAAGTATATCGGTAGGTACAAGTCCGAGAGGTTACGTTAAAAATGGCATTAGACCAACCCTCATCGTATGTGATGATATGGAAAGCACTGTCGGACAGTTTGCAGTCGGCAGCGCATCAAACAGAAAAAAGATTGAGCGGTTTTTTTATGCGGATTTACTCCCGACACTACACCCTATAAGAGGTCAAGTTTATATATTGGGTACTATCGTACATGTAGCCAGTCTATTAAATAATATAATCAACCCCGACATACCTAATGAGGATACGGACGAACCTGTTGGAAGAACGCATCAGAATGATTGGGATATAAAAGTATATCCTATACTCAAGGACGGCAAACCTACATGGGCATCTCGTTTTAGTTTAGACTATATAGAGAACATGAAAAATATGTTCTCATCTCGCGGCTTAGAGAACGAGTTTTATCAAGAGTATATGTGTAAACCTTTTTCTCCCGAAAGACAAGTATTTAAAAGAGAGGATTTTAACTATTTCGATGGACTTGAATATAAAGATATCGTTCCATCTATCACTATGAGAGATGCGATAAATATAAAAAATGTCCAATGCCCGCAGCCTACCCATATTATAGTTGGAGATAAAAAGATAGAGTTATCTTCCTGCCGCATATATACTACTATGGACCTTGCAAGTTATGACGGAGCTGACAGAACGGCTATAGTTACATTTGCGCAGGCACAGGACAATAATATATACATACTTGATATAAGCTGCGGGCATTGGACGCCGTTTGAAAAATCTGTGAATGCTATTAGGATACAAACGTCATTTAACCCGATAAGTTTCGGCATTGAAAAAGCTTCGGCGCAGAATGACTTCTTTTATACCATACAAGCGGCGCAAAAAGAGACGGGGATAAAGATAAATATCACTCCTCTGTCTCATCACAGTAAAAATAAAAATCTGCGCATTATGCAGCTTCACCCGCTGTTTATCACTGGAAAGATATTTTTTAACAAGCGTCAAAGCGCTACTATAGAACTTGAAGCCGAACTCTTGGAGTTTGATCCTGAAGTAGAAAGCAAGCATGACGACCTTATGGACGCTCTTGCTTATATGGTTGAATTTATAGGCTCTCATGATATGATGGAAGATTGGGAAGAGATAGAAGAGTATGAACCTATAGAGAGAGATGAGCTGTTTTAACTTTAATCATTTCCCTGACTTCACGAAAATGATATGGTCATAATTATTGAGCCTTGTTATTGTCCAAGCGTTCATCTTTAACCGTCCGCTCCCGGCAGTGTTATAGCTAATACCGACACCATTTTCAGTTATACGTTTCACAAGCAAACGCGTAAGCCTCAACGCCGCAGAGAGAAACGCCGTAAGCCCCAACACGGGGGAGGAATGGGCGCACCCTGCAAGTGCCAACGCAAGAGAAAGCGAGCCTACTCAACCAATCCAAAACATATATAAAAAATCTTTTTTGTTCACATATTCATGTGAATATGTACTGTTTGGCGCAATTGTTCACATTAGGGCAAGTTTTTCAAAAATTATAAAAATTATAAACCAACGGACATATTGGCGCGATGGGCGAAATGGGTACATACCCCCCCCATAAACTGCCGTGATGCCGACCATCTGTGGAGAAAAAACACGATGTAATAATGTTTCACGCGCGCGCAAACCATGTAACCTTAAGCCAAAAACGCTCTTAACCTTAAACAAGCCCCGAAACTTAAAAAAAACAGCTTGAAACTTAAAATAAATGTATCTTTTTGTTAAAAAGATACATTTTCACATATTAAGGCAGATATTTAAGACAAGAACGCTTGCAACCTTGCACTTTACGCGCGGGGCAGAAATTTTCCAAACCCGCACCAAAACCCCGCCCCGTCCGTTCTTTTTATCTTATTTGCCTCTCCCCCACCCTATGCGTTAGAGCTTAAAAAAAGACGTAAAAAGAGGATCTACACGCCTTAGAGCTTGCGCGCCGCACGCAATAACAATAGGAAGCCTGCGTGCTTATTATTTTGCTGCCGCAAAATAAGCGCAGGGCTTACCCAAATATAAGAAAAAAGGGCAAACATACACTACTTAATCATATTCTGATTGATTTTAAGTATGTTTTAATATTGAATATGCAATAATTCCATTGTAGGTTTAAAAATCTACGAGTTCTTTACAAATTTTTCAGGAAACTGAGAAAGGAGGAAAACCAATGTTAAGAAAGAAGCTAAGAGATTTAGCTTTCCTATTAGCCCGCTTAGAGCTGATAGATATAAGGGAGTTTGCGGCTATGTTCCACCTCGCTAACAAACTCCCACGAACCATAGGTTAGGCATAAGCCTTAAACAAGAGGCTGGAGGTAAACTCCAGCCTTTATTATACCATAAAGGATAAATAATGGAAAGTCTAAGAAAAGAGATTCAAGAAATCGCGCAAAGAAACAGAAAAGTTTCAAAAGAGTTGCAAACGGCGCTCATTCAAAAATGGGCAGAGTTTGGAGAATTAATAAAAGAAAACATAGATATCTATTCCAATAGGTATTTGATAACTATTTATACGGGTGATGAATTATATAAGCAAAGCACCTATGATAGTGATAATAAGGAAATTTGGGCAGTCTGGGATAAAGACGAAAATAAGATCCTCTTTAAGGAGATGGAGTACGATGGAGATGGCTGGGAAAGAATAAACAGCAAACACCCAAAATACATAGATAGCCCCGAAAAGATAAAAAAGACAGGCGTTATGCGTTATGCAAGATCTCTTATTGCAGCTGTTAATAGATACAAAGAAAAGCTGAACGAGATAACAGACGAGAGAGTAAAAATGCTTGAAGAGATTAAAGAGCTAAATATTAAGGAGGGAAGTTGATAAAGTTACTTAATAGCAGCAGCTTTTTAGCTGCTGCCTTCTCTCGCGATAAATACACGGTTGAATACTACTTTTATAAACACATGCATATAAGAAAATATAAAAATTCTACTATCCTTGACTATACATCTATATACAAAAGATACATAGTAAAATATGCAAAATTGCACATTAAAAAAATAAATAGACATGTAGTAGAACAGATATGCAAAGATATTTCTCATCTGTATTGCAATTCACAGCGACACGTGATAAGCCTTTTTAGATGTATATTACAATGCGCTGTTGTTGATAAAAAGATCAAAAAAAATATTTTTGATGAGATAAAAATGAAAAGAAGGCAGCCAAAAAAAGAACCGCACCCCTTTACAAAGCAAGAGATAAATCTGCTCTTAAATAATGCAAATGGTTGGTTTAGAAACTTTCTTGCGTTTTTATTTTTTACAGGTATGAGGATAGGAGAGGTTGCAGCTCTGGATTGGGAAGATATAAACGAGGAAAGTATCTATGTTACAAAACATATTTACAAGAATGTTATAGATGCCCCTAAAACCTACAATCCACGCCGCGTACCGCTTCTTAGAGAACTTAAAACATTTATTAGAGATCAAAAAAAGATAACTAAAACAGGTCGCATTTTTCCTAATGTAAAGGGTGCATGCAGCTTGTTTTATAGATGGCACGCTTTGCTTAGAAAATGCGGCATGGAAAACAATAGGATTCTATATCAAACTCGCCACACTTTTGCTATTACAGCTTTGGATAAAGGCGTTAAGATAAGCGAACTATGTTATATCTTAGGGCATTCAAACCCAGATATGTTATATAAACACTATGCAAGATACATAGAGCCGCTAAAGTTTACAAACTTTTCTGTGTTAAAATAGAAAAAAATCAAAGAGGGTATAAACCCTCTTTTAAGAAAGGATAAAAAATGCAAAAAGAGATTAAAGTTAAAGCTTCGGCAGCCGAGCTTGCCAAAGAGTTAGGCGTATCCGTAAACACAGTCTATAGATACAAAGCCACTTCGCCCACAAAGCTTGCGCTAATGCTTGACGGCATTAGATGGCGAAAATATGTTAGAGAGCAAAAAGAAAAGGAGTTTAAAAATGCAAAAAAAGCCGATAACAAAGACACAGTTTGACCTATTAATATTAGCCGCACGCGTGAATAAACGCATGCAAAAAGGCACAAAAGAGAAACTTATGTGCGCCTATACTCTGCTTTATCACACCGCATGCAGGATAGACGAGATAAGGCTCTTTACGCGCGAGGACTTGCAAACTCTTAGCAATAAAGGCGAACTTGTCCTGCCTAAAGAGCGCACCAAATCAAAACGTGCGCGCATTATACGCGCAAGCGACAAAGGCAGGGAGGAGATAGCTAAAATCGCGGGCAGTTTTGACGGGTTTAAGAGCGCGAAAGGCGGAGATATGAGTAAGGCAAGCTTCAAACGCCTTTTAAATACGCACATTCAAGCCGTGTTAGGAGAACACTACAGTTCGCACTCTTTTAGAGCGGGCGCGGCGACAAGACTATGCGAAAAGGGCTTACTAAAAGCGGCGCAGATACATTTAGGACACGCCAACGCCGCGACAACGCTTATATATCAGAGGCTTTCGGAAAAGGATTTGCAAAACGCATTAAACAGCGTATATTAAAACTCTCTTATGTGTGCGCGACTTTAATAATGCCATAAAACGTTATTAGACAAAAAGCGACAACAGCCAAAATAATAAATGCTTGTATCATTTTATTAACTCCTTCATTCTTTTAAATATCTTTCCTACTTCAAGCATGACTACTAAAAATATGAAACCCAATACAACTATAGCGCCTATTGTTAGGCAATTTAAGATTAGCGTATTTTTGCCGAAATTGACAGCTAAAAAACCAACCAAACCAGCAAAAGAAACGGCTAAGATAGTAAAACCTGCCTTGAAAAAGTCAAGCTTTGTTTTTAAAAACTCACTTTCAGTCATTTATATCCTTTCCTTTGCGCCATTATAGCATTATCCTAAAAATTAGACAAGTTAAACCGTGCCGATTTCTCATACTCTTTGTATCTGTCCAACTCCCATTTGTATTTATCTCTTATCTCTTGCCTTTGGGTTGTAGTTTTAGCCTCTTTAAGCTCTTTTTTCTGTCTGTTTATCAACAAGTTTACTTTGCTTGTTGCCTCTGTTTGTTCGTCAAACTTCCTAACTCCAAGCGATCTGGCGTATATTTCAGTTACTCCCATCTCTTCATTGTAGTAGTTTTTTGGAGGATTAAGTCCTGTTATATATCCCGCGCTTTGCTGTGCATACCTGCCAAGCGTAAGAGGAGGCAGGTAATTCTTTGCCATTTCTGTCGCGCGCTTTAGTATTTTAGTTCCGGCGGCGTCATCTTCTTTGTCTATTTTGCGGTTTAAAGGAGTGTATCCCGTTGATATTTTTATCACTCCGCCCAAAAAACCTCCCTGAAAGTCAAGCAAATCAAATCCGTCATATCTAAACGCAGGCACAAGACGTCCCGAGTTAAGATACCACCCTCCGCCAAGAACAGGTACTTTCATCCAGCTGTCCGCGCCAAAAGCATTAACATACCACTTGTTGCCCGCCCACTTTGGTTTATAAGCGTTCTTTCTGTCTGTATCGCCAAACCAAGCAGAAGCGCCCATGCCGATAAGCGCAGCCTGCATTACTGCAAATCTAAAAGGGTGTTTAGCTATAGCCCTAAGCACAACAGGAGTAGATCTATATGTATATCCTATAAAAGGCATCAATCCTCCCTTGTCTGCCATTCTTAAAAGCGCGGGCAGAGGTTCTGAGTAATCTACATAAGCTTTTTTAGCCGCTTTACCCGCAGCCGCATCGCTTACCCCGCTTCTTGTCAGTCTGTCAAAGTGCGCTATTTTAAAGATTAAATCTCCCCAGCCGTAAGCATTCCTCATAAACTCGCCGCTCTTAGAGCCTTTAGCCATATAAATATTTTTAAGTATCGTAAGCGCGATAGGCTCTTTTCCCTCTAAAGGCTTAGCATTTTTAAACATCTCCTCCATATCGCCAAGATGAGAGACTACGCCTTGCGCATGCGCTCTTTTCACTAAGCTGTCAAATGCCGCTTTATCGCTAAAGCGCATTTTTATCACTCTTGCCAAAGATGTCATATCGCCGTGTAGAAACGACATCAGCATATTAGAGCCAAAGTTATAAAGGTGAGTTGTCGGGTTTTTAACGGTAACATTGACTTTAATGTGGTCTATAAGAGGATAAAGAACGTCTTCAAGGGCGGAGAGGTTCTCTTTTAGTATTCCTGCTCCCTTGATTGCATCCGCAACTTCACGAGGCACATACTTACCGCCCAAAGCTCCGTACTTCTTTATGCCGCCTCCTACCGTCTCATCGCTCATTCTAACAAAGCCGTCAAGTTCCTCATCAACGCCAAATTTATCGGCAACCTGTTTTAAGAAGTTAGCTTTGACTAATTGTACTCTTTGCTCTGCGATAGTGTTAGGAACTACCAAAGAGGCGTCTTCTATCATACCAAGAGCTATTCTCTCATCGTATGTCAAATCTTTTCTTGCTTTAAACTTTTTGTCAAAGTAATTTCTAAAAAAGCCCTCTTTGTTTTTTACATACTCTTTATAGTATCTTTTTAGATAGTCGTCTATTTTATATTTCTTATCTAATGCTCCGGCTTTAATGAGAGCTTCGGCGTTATCGTCTATCATCTTTCTTATGTTTTTATATAGATTGGTAAGATGCGAGGGAAGTTCTTTAGCTCTCAAGTCTCCTCCCAAAGCGTTATGCAAAGCGACCTTATCGTCGTAAGTGAGCATTTTATCTAAAGTCTCTCTTCTGTTTTTAGCCTGTTCGTATATCTGTCTTGTGGCATTTCTAAAGTCTTCTATGACAGAGCTTACCTCTTCTATTGTCTTGGATACGGTTACAAATCCGTCTCCCGTTATCTTTTTGAGTTTTCCTTTTGTAAGATTATCAGCCAAATCATTTGCTTTTTTATCACTCTTTCTTATGATACCGCCGACAGTATCAAAAACTTTATCAACTTGATTTTGATACCAAGATTGTGGTATAATTTCATTATCGGCGGGAGTGTTTCGGACGTAAAGCTCGGGGGCATCTCCTTTTGGAGATGATATATTGACATCGAGCGCCCGCCCTCCTTTAACATCTTTCCATTCTATATCTTTTCCTTTATATCGTTTCCATTTGTCAATGCTGTTTTTAAACATTGTTTTTAGCGCAAGAGATGGATTCTTATTTTTTCTGCTGCCCGTTCTTACCTCTTCAACGATATATATAGTATCGTTATATCTTTTTTGATATACAATAGCGTCAAGTCCTTGCGTAGTTTTTGACTTAGCTATTTTGTCCGGATTAGTTACTATATCCTCATACAGCATTATATCGTCGTCTGTTATCTTATGTCTGTCATTAGAATTAACGCCGTGCTCATTTTCTATATGTATAACTCCATCGCTTGTGATTTTACGCTCATATCCTTTTATATCAAGACCTATACTCTCTTTTATCATTAAAGCATTTTTATTATCAACGGGGTCAAGTTGAAGCTCGCTTTTAACGCTTTTATTATCAAGAGCTTTTTTAAAAAACTCTACTATCTTTTTTCCATTTTTAGTTACGGGTTTTGGTTGTGATGGTACGGTATCTTTATTAAGATTTTTCAAAAACTCAACATTCTTGCTTAAAGCTCTTTTCCCAAAGCATTTTATACTATCAAACAGCATCAGCATATCTCCTCAAAGTCGGTTACTATTTCGCCTTTATCGTTCATATTCTTATCTTCAAACTCTGTGAGTTTTTTAGCTATATTGTCAAGGTCTTCCTTGCTTGTTTTTATCTCAGACTGCATATCGTACGCCTGCTTTGACATTTCGTTTATTCTTTTCTGCTTGGCTTCAATCATATTTTTAGTATGAGTTTGGCTGCCTGCGAGCATTTTGTCAAATTGACTTTGAAGCTCTGCTCTTTTTGCGGCTTCTTTTGTTTTTAGTATCCTCTGCCGCAAGTCTTTAAGAGTTTGATTTGGGGTGTCGGTTTTTAGCTTTTCCTCAAGGGCTTTGATATCATTATGAGCCACATTGATAGCGCCTTTCAGGTTTTGAAATTTATTGTTTAGATATATATTCATGTTTTGAGCGTTGTTATATTCATCTTCTAACCTTTGATGCTCAACTTGAAGTTCAAGTTTTTGTCTTTTCACAGGGTCGCTCTCAAGCTGTATCATAAGCTCTTCGGTTGTAGGCATACCGTTGCTTACCTCCTCTACCGAAACTTTATCGTCAATTATCTTACCCTCCCACAAAGCTTCGTTCCACCCCTCTTTTTCGCGCACTTTTTTATAGCTAAGCTCGTCAAAGCTGCCTTTTTGGAAGTAATTATGTATATTTACGCTATCGTAAATATTGCCGTATCTTACCCCGCGACCGTTTCGCTGTTCTATCTGGGCGCTTGTCCATGTCATATCTACGTGATGAATATCTGTTGTAAATTTTTGTATATTCATACCCTCTCCCGCGCTTTGAGTTGTGCCTATAATAACTTTTATCTGCCCCTTATCGTAAGCGTCCACAATCTTTTGTTTCAACTCTATGCCTCTTTTGCCTGCCGCGCTTACCTCTTTACCCGAAGTTGGGTCTGTTATCTCTTTACCGTTTAGTATGGCTATCTCATTGGCTTTATACTCTCCTGAAGCGATAAGCTTCTCTTTTATCTCTTGATGCAGGTTTTTAGTTAAAGTAGGCTCTAATGTTACTTGTCCTTTTTTACTGTCTTTAAGGATATTAGCCTGCATTGCGGTATGTCCCGCGTTATCAAGAAATATCACCTGTCCCGCTTTTTTATCCTTTTTGCGCACTTTAAGAACTTCGTCTATAACCGCTAAAAGCTTATTGTTTTTAGCTGTCGGATCTACAAATTCTCTTATGCCCGCTCTTTGATAAAGCCTTGCATCGGTAGAAGCCGAACGTCCTTCTGAATATATGCCAAGAATTGAACCCATCTCGTCTTGCGAGCCTCTTGCTTTACCAAGCCTTTCAAGAATATCTCCAAACGCTAAAGTACTTTCAGGCGAAGGCTCAATGATGTGCGGAGGCAGGATAATCTTTTTAGGCAGTTTGATGCCGTAACTCTCAAAAGCGGAAGTTGGTATCTTTTCTATATATCTGTCTATTATGCTCTTTAAATCCCACGCGCTTATTATATCTTGAAGCGCGTCTTCTCTTTTACCGTCTGCGGTTACCTTTTTACCGTAAGAAAAAAACTTATTTGAAAAGTCCATATCCGTTCTTATGCCGTACTCGTCAAAGATATTATTGTCAAGATGTTTTAGCATTGTGTATATCTCTAATGGCTTATTGGGAGTTGGAGTAGCGTCCAGCATAAAGACATTCCTGCCGTTATTATTTTCAGCGATAAATCTTGTTTTAAATCTGAAATCATAAGCTATCGCGCTGTCTATGCCTATTTTATCTCCTTCGCCCGTTTTAATGCTAAATTGTTTTCCAAGCCCTGCGCGCGCAAGCTTAGAGTTCACGCCGATATTTTTAAACGCTCTCGCCTCATCCGCTATAATAGCGTCAATGCCAAGCGCGTCAAGGGATATCTTTTTATCCTCTTCCTGCGCCATCAATGCCGCTTTATATTTTGCTATTTTCTCCTGTTCAAGCGCAAGCTGGCGTCCTTTCAACGCTTCGGTTTTTAAGTTTTCATTCAAAAGTTCGTCAGTATATCTCATCTCAACGTCAAGCGGCAATTGCAGTTTTTTAAAACCTTCATGAGAGATAAGAATATAATCAGCCTCTTGATTTGCCAACTCATACAGCGTTTTCGTCCTTGTGTCTTTAGGCAGGGCGTAAAGGTTTATAACCTTAGCGTCGGGATACGCTCTTTTTATCTCTTTCTCCCAATTTTTTAATACTTTTGAGGGAACGACAAACAGAGGCTTTTTGGCTATGCCTCTTTGCTTCATAGCGCGCGCTAAGACAATAGCGGCAAACGTTTTACCGCCTCCAACGTCATGCGCGTTGATACCTTTGCCTTCATACAGAGCGTGCAGTACCCACTTTTTTTGATTGTCTCTTAGTTTTACAAGACTTTCGTCAAACGCTTTTTTAGCCAAGTACTCCATGCGGGAATAATCGGGAGATACGTAAGCGTTATAGAGCCTGTTGTATTTATCCTCTATTTTAGCCTGCAGTTCCGGGTCGGAGCGGATTAACTCTTTGATTTTTAAAAGCGTCTCTTTAACGTTGTCTTTTGCCGCTCTAAGCCTTCTGCGGTATGAGACTATAGATTCGCCGTCTTTAATATTGATAAGCGCTCTTGAGTTGATATAGTTGTTAAATATTTGTCCAAAAGGCGTGTAATACTCCGTAGTACTCCTATCGCCGAAGTTTTTTGTAATTGTCTTAAGGTCGTATATTTCAAGACCGTCATTAAGCAGCCATCTCTCATCGCCTCTTACGCTAAAATCGTCAATGCTCTTTGCATGAGGCAGGATTTCTGTCAGTTTTTCTATCTGCGATTGAAGTTTACCGCTCAAAAATTCATCGTCTTTGTGCTGTTCAAGAAGTTTTTTAGCTTCGTCAAGCTTTTTGTAAATGTTACCGCCGTAATACAGGATATTGTTTTGTATCATATCGTCGGAGATAAGGGCGTATTCATTATCCAAAGCCTCTTTGAGTTCGTTTTTTGAAACTTCCGTAATGCCCTGCGCATTTTCATTGTGGAGCAGTCTATCTTTCAGAGGCGAATTTGAATTAACTTCAACCCTGCCGCTGTCTTTAAATTTAGTCTCTCTTGTAAATACTGGAGCGGGAGTAAAATCTTTATCAAAGTAACTTCCAAGTTCGTAAAATTTCTCTTTATCTACCGCGTTTTCAAATATTTTTCGCAGAGCCTTATCGTCATACGGGTGTTTTTTGTATAGTTTTTTATAGGTATCTATAAGTTTTATGCCAGCAACTTTATCGTTTTGGGAGGAGTGGAGTATCTTATCTAAAAGCAGTATTTTTTCGCCCTCTTTGCTTGCGGAGATATTCTCATATATTTTTACCCCGCCTTCAATGTCGTCAAAGCTTATCTCCTCTTTGGCTGCGTAAACTTTATCGTTTTGGATTTGGACGCCTTTGGCTTTTGGTTTATCATAAACAACGCTGTTCTCTTTCGCCCACGCGGTAAACTCTTTGGAATTAAGAGGCGCGGATTTTGCAGAGGGAGCTGGAGTGTCTATACTGTAAGGCTTGTAATCAATCTCTATCTCTTTAGCTTCGCCCATTATTTTATATGTGTCTTTGCCAAATCTGTCTTTTATTATTGCCGCTTCGCCCATTATATTTTCAGGGCGGTTTTTATAGTAGTCGTTGATAGTTATGCCGTTTTCGTCTTTGGAGGATTTGATAAACGCCTCGTTGTCTAAGGCGTTTGTCTCTCTTGGCTTAACTCCTTCGGGGCGTTTTTGCAAAAAGATGATATCGGCTCCAACGTCAGTGTGGGCATTTTTGGAAAAGGTATTATCGCTAAGACGGTAAGCTCCTATGATATCAGCCTTACTCATCAGTTCTGCTCTTAAAGTACCGTCCACTCTATCCATTGTGCCGCGCGCTGTTATAAATGCCACAACGCCGTTATCTTTCACTTTGTCTATAGCTGAAGCAAAGTAGTAATCATGCAGGGTTTTTATATCAGGTCTTGCTTTAAGGCTTCCAGCGCCTCTTTGTTCTATAAAAGGGACGTTAGATATGATTAAATCAAAATCTTTACCCTTAAACTCTTCAAAGGAGATGTTATAGTGGTTAGCTTCGGGATAAAGCCTCTGTAAAACTTTAAAAGCTTTTTCGTCAATGTCTATAGTTGTCCATTTTAAATTTGGTCTCATTCCTACAAAGTTACCGCTTCCAGCCGCTGGTTCAAGAACATTGTTAAACTTTACGCCCGCATTTTCTAAGGCGTTATATATATTTTGGGCGATATGATACGGCGTAAAATGCTGGCTTAGAGTGTTATATCCCTCGCCTCCAAGTCCTCCCTCTCCCGTGTATTGACGCAGTATCTCTCTATCCTCATGAGTTATATCCTTAACCTCTTTTTTTATTATCTCATCTACTTTAGCGTTTATCTCTTTTCTTTGAGCCTTAGTTAGTTCTATGGGTTCTTTACCGTTAAGGTTGTAGTTTTTATTTAAACTCTCCTTAGCTTCGCTTTCGCCGAACAGTACCTTTATATCTTTTACAGCCGCATCAACATTAACGTCTATAGGGGTTTCAAGCTCTGTTTCGGGCTCTTGGGGTTTTACTTCATTTTTTGTTTCCTTTTTAGATTGTGCCGCTTGTCTCTTTTCCCACGCTTCGTATCTAAGCTTTTTTTTGTTTTCCATATCAATATTCATACGATCTGATCTTAGCGTTATTATTGCCGAGCCTATAGCGTCCAAGAAGTTTCCTTGTCCGTTAAATCCTAACTCTTTGCCGTTTTTATCAACGACTGTTACGCTCTTGCTTTTAGCTCTTTTGCCATTGCTTTGGCTGTAAATATACGCTTTTGTTCCCTCTATGTCTAATTCGTAGGCATTTACATTTTTACCGTTGATATTTATGCGTTTTTGTTTCTCTGAAGCGTTTGCAAATATTTGTACGCTTAATTTAGATATAGAAAGAGGTTCGGCGTTTTTTGGTTTTGGTTCTTCTAACTCTCGGCGTAAAGCCCCATCACTATCCCGAGTTTTACGTTGTACCACTGGGAGTTTTCCAACCCCTCCATCACTGCCGCCAGAGCGCCCAGAGGGTAACTGTCGTCCCAATCCCTCAACGTCGTTGGGTATCCCGCCTCTATCGCTAACGCTCTTAGTACTCTGTCCAGATCCTTGTACGCCTGTACTTTCACTGTTTGAAAGTGTTCCCTCAAGGCTTTGGGATAACTCTCCGCTTCCGACATTACTTCTCCCTCCTTCACCTCCTCCAAAAGCTGCATCCACTTCTCTTTCGGGATTTTGGAAAGGAGAAACTCTTCCATTTGGTCTTTGTCCATCGTCGGGGTATATGGTTGAAACTGCATCGTCAGCTCCTTTTGCCGCTATTTTTTTATCAATGTATTGCTTAGCTATCATTATATCTTTTTTAGCGTAAGCCTCCACAAAAACATTTATCTGCTCATCTCCAAAGCCAAGCTCTTTAAGCTTTACGGCTAACTCTTCGGGAGTTCTTTGTCCATGTTTTATCTCGCTTTCAAGCATAGATATTATCTTCATACCCGCAGCTCTTGGGTGAACGCTCACGCCGTCATTGATGTATGAACTTATCTGCAGCATTTCGGGAGTCGGCTTATTGTTTACGTACACAAGCTCATTGATTTGCTCTATATTAAAGTCGGGAAATTTATTGATATAAGTCTGCGTAAGCTCTACGTCTTTTGCATAAGCATTAACGGAATTTTCATAAGCCGTAAAAATCTCGGCTCTTTTTTGCGCAAGCTCCTGCCCTATGGTATCTAAGCCTTTTATTTTTATGGTTTCGGCGTTATACTCTTTCAATCCGTCATACAACTCTTGATCTATAACACTGCTTGGAGAGTCATTTTCAAGGTCATTAAGGACGGTTAATTTTGTGTCTAAACTCTCGCCGTACAAAAAAGTATTAACTATAGCTTCAGTTGGATTGTCTTCATTCGCGGCAAAAAGCGGGTCGTCCATAGCTTCGGCTAATGCTTTTTGCTGTTCGGGAGTACTCTGTTTATCTATGCCAAATATTTTTTTAAGGATTTTATTCAACTCTTCAACAGATTTTGATGAATGAGCGTTTTTTTTCAAAAACTCTTTAATATCAAAATCCATCTCTTTAAACGCTTTTTCGGGGTCGTCTTTGTTTGCTTCAAAGATACCGCTAAGCTTATTTTCTATATTTGGCAGCGACCTATACATTTGCATATCTTTAACTTTGCCGTATCCGTGAATTGCGCCCCTAAACAAACCGTTGATGCCCTCCCCCAAAGCTCCAGAGGCAAGAGCGCCAAAAGCGGCGGCTTTAAGTGTCGTTTCGGTATCTTTCTTGTAAATGTTATTATATTCGTAAGCAGCCATAGAGCCGCCCGCAAGCGAATTGATTAAAAACCTTTCGCCTATTGCTTTCCAAAGAATTTTACCGCCGCTATAATACGCTCCTCCGTTTGCGCCGATAAAATTGATAGGATTGGCTGCTTGTCCTACAAAATCAGCGTAAAGAGGTATCGGGTCAGCGCCGGTTAATCCTATGCCGTACTCTCTTGCATCCTCGTACCCTTTTGCTATCTCGTCCCAAAATTTTATCTCATCGCCTCCGATATCTTCAAAGGCTTTATCTACGGCTTTATTGCCATACCGTATGCGCGATGTCCATGTGGCTGGGTTAGCAGTACCTACTAACCATCTGTTAAATTTTAAAAGCGAACCAAGACCAACGGCTGCGTTTTGTTTGAGCATAGCGCGCGTTGGATGGAGTATCTCCTCGTCCAAGCGCTCGTTGCGTTTTTGCTTTGCCTCTTCGCTAAACTGTTCTGCGGTAAATTTAGGAACTTCTACGGGGTTTAAGTTAAGTTGTTTATTGTATTTGTTTTGAGCAAGAGCCTGTACTTGCTGAAAACTAAATCCTTTCTCGGCAAATCCGGTTAATTCGTCATCGCTGAAAAAATCTCCGATTTTTAAATTATTCATTTGTAATCATTCAAGTTAAAATTCATATTGTTAGATGGCATAGTCCCTTCTGTACGACTTAACGAAAAGGGCGAATTAATATTGGCATTAGACCATGCTTTAGCCATTTCTTCAGGAGTTGCTTGTTTATAAATCGCAGACGGATTTTTGGCGTATTTTGGATTGAGCTTCACTATTTGTACACCTTCAGGAGTATAAGCTATATCAAAAGCATCTTCTACAAACATACCAAGATACGGTGCAAAATTATTAATGTTTGTTTCATATTTCCCGCCGCCAACACTTCTGCTGATATCCGTATCGCTATCCACAAAAATACCGCTCGGGTCTTTACCTAAAACTTTTTTATGTAAAACTCTTGCTACAGCATCGTCAAGTATAATATTTTTTATCTCTTTTCCGCTGCTTGCATCTATCCACTCCCCTGTCTTTTTACTGTAAATAATTGCTTGTTTGGTGCCGTCAGGGTTCTCGGCATTGAAAGCTGTAAAATTATCGCCGTCTGAACCTTTGCCTATCATCGGGTTACCATCTTTATCTGTAGCATAAGATTTTCCCATTGGCTTCTTGATTGTTGGGTTATAAGGATTACCAAAATATCCATATTGGTTTTCGCCTTCATAACCTATGCCCATGTTAAAATAAGTTGTACCGAGCTTATTGACACTTTCAAAAATCTCAGGGTTTTTGAAAGCCAAAGCTATAATATATTCATCGCTCATACCTTCATAAAAAGAAGGATTGGATTTTTTGGCTATTTCAACAAGAGCTTTGGAACGACTATCTTTTGGAATATTTTTATTAATCCATTCAATGTCATCGGCATCTTGCTTTAAAGCAATATTTTTATATTCTTGCGCTCGTTTCGTCAAATCGGCAATTTCGTTTTGAGTTTGACGATATTGTAAATTATAAGGATGCAGTTCTTTATTAAAGGCTATATTCTGATTTGTTGCATCCGTATTGGCATTGAGATTTCCTACTTGTGCACCCGTAAGATTTGTTTGATTTTCTAAAGTTTTATCGGCGCGTGCATGTTCCTTGTCCTTATCCATTCTCTCTAACGACCAATTTGCCGTGTCTTTAACGCCTTTGCCAAGTGCTGCCAGTCCTGCGCCCCAACCGCTCGCATTGCTTATCGGCTGTAGATATTGAAGTTTCATCTCTCACCTCACACAAGATTGAGATTAAAGCCTTTGTTAAAGCTTTCATCGTTCTTTTTTTGTTTGTCCAAACTCCATTGAAAATACTGCTTATTCATATCCATAAGCTTTTTGTTGTATTTTGCAGTTTTGTAAGAGTCGTAAGCCTGCCCTACAGAACCCAAAAGATTACCAATCGCGCCGATTCCCTGCGAATTTTTGTTAAAAAAGTCCATAATGTTGCCAAACATCTTAAGCTCCTTATTTTTAATTTTATTAGGCTCTTTTCGCCTTTTTTTATATTTTCACCATATTCATAACATCGTCATGCGCTTTTGATATCATCATCACTTCGTCAATCTGTTCATTCGCGCTTATCATAAACTGCACTTGGGGACGGTTACTCTCTTCATTTTGCCGCTGTTGGCTTGGCATTTCGGGAGTTGGAGCGCTAAGAGTGTTATATAAAGAAAAAATCTGTAAAAACATCTCTAAAGGCATTTCGGCAAACGCGTATTGGAGCATTTGCATTATGCCCACCCTTGCCGCTTCCTGCATTGCCGCCTGTGTCAATACTCCTTTACCCGCTTCCATCGCGCCTTGTATTGCCACGCTTTGCGCTCCTCCGTAGATGGAAGCTCCCAAAGTCATCACCATGCCTATAGCCTGCAGCCACTTGTTGCCCGAGAGCGCGCCTATGCCTCCTATAAACACACCCATCGCTAAAACTGCGGCAATAGCGCTTTTTGCGGCAATGCCAAACGGAGGGAAGAAGTAGGTTATTATCGCCGCTACCACTATCACTATCATAGCTATGACTATTTTGTACCATTCGGTATCTTCATGCACGTAGAGTTCAAAAATGCTGTCCCAATAGTCAATAAAAACTATCTTAGACGCTAACGTTCTGCCTGTTTGTTTATTTACTAACGGCAGAAAATATCTATTGCCGCCGCTTCCGAATGTTTCGTCAAGTATCTCTTCGCTTATCTCTTCGTCCGCACCGGGATACGATATAGGGTGTATATTGTACTCTTGGTCTGTATCGTCTCGCATTTTGGAGGGGGAGAGGAAAAATGTTATCCCGCGCGGAAAAACGTACACTCTCCCCGCAGTCATACCCCAAATGTTGCTTGTGGACATTTGGATATTTTCCAGTATATGCAAAGGCTCGCCGAATTTTTCTATATACATAGGTATTGGCACATACCCTTCGTAAGTTTCTACCTCTTTTTGACTTTGATGGCTTCCGACACGATAATTTACGGTAGCAATTGCAGAATTTAACTTCTCTTTATACTCTAAAACGGGCATTATCGTTGATGGATTTATGATGCCGTACTCTACTTTTTGCATCTCTATATATCCGTCGTTACCGTTTGTATAAAATATATGCGCGTATCTTTTAGTTTCATTGTTTTCGTCCGTGATATCTATCTGCTCTACGTTATCAATAAGCTTTTCTCCCCAGCCGTCGTACATTCTTATTTTGTAAAATGCCGTCCACCCTTGTGTCTGATTATAGGCAGTTCCCCACTGCCAGCCGGGCATAGGAATACTTAAGGGTATATCGTCAAGAAGTTCGTCTTTGCCTCTGTTTTTATTGCCGAGCAGTGCAAACGAAAATCTAAAGTTATTCTTTAGCACAATTTTGCAGTCGTCATGGTGAATGCCATGATCTCCGTCCAAATCGGGCAAGTCTTGAGCGTCATAATGTTTATACGGATTTCCCCCGACAAAGAGTTGATTAAGTCCGTAGTCATGCGTATATCTATTGTAAGGTTTTTTGGAGCTGGATTTGATATCGTACTCTTTTATCGCTCCGTACTCTACGCCGTCAATAGTTACGTTTATGCCGTCTTGCAAGCGGCATTTGCCTTTTCTCCACAACTGCATATGCAAAAGTTCATACATTTTCGCGTACGAGATAACGCTCCAAAACACGGATTGTCTGAAGCTTGGCATTATATATTTAGGGTTCAGGCTGAGTTGGAGCTGTTTCAAGCGTAATCTCCCTTACTTTGTCTTTTAGCTGTAATATCCTCTCATCGTCGCTCATGCTTCTATTTTTAAGGTCATTAAGGGATGCGGCAAAAGAGCTCCACTTTTCGGCATCTATTTCTACATTGCCTGCGAGCACCATGCCGAGCATTTGCCCTTGCGTCTCTGCGGTTTTCGCGTAAATATTATCATCATATGCAAGCATCTGTTTTAATGTCAGCATCGCTTTAGTAAATTCGCTTGCTACCTGCGCTTTTGCCAAAGCTCTTTTTTCTGGCAGCAGCTGGTCGGCTTCTTCTATCTGCTTTTCTATTAACTCCATCTGCTTAAGCTGCAATGGGTATTTGACTGCGTTTTCAAGGATATTATTCATAGCTTCCGCAACGTACTTGATAAACTCTTCGCGCTTAAAACCATATCTTTTAAATTCGCCTTCCAATTTACCTGACGCCGAATCCCACAAGGTTTCAAACACCTCTTTTACGTCATCAAGATATTTTGCCGCCATCTTATCCCTCCAACATCCTGTTTATTAATCTGTTTGCACGTTTGGGAGTTTGCATATACCACCTGCTGTCTTTCATTTCGTCTGCCGCTTTTGCGAAGTCTCTTTCTTCCAATGCCGTCCAGAATTTCTTAAACAGCAAGAGCTTAATTACGCCTAACTGATATGCCATATTAAATATAACTCTTTGTCTTTGCGAGCTTAGTTTTTCCATAAAAGGCTTTTTGTTGGCAATAGCTCTTGAGGAGGCTCTTAATCTATACTCCAAAAGCTCCTCCGCCTCTTTTTCCGTCCACTTTTTTGGGTTTTTAACTCTGCTCGCTTCATACTGTGACAAGGGCAGTTTTGTGCCGTAACCTTGCGTTAAATAGCCCAAACTGTCTTGATAAGCTTCAGCTCTAAAACCCTCGTCTTGTTTTAACTGCGGTATCTCTAACGTGTATATCTCTATCATAATATGCCTTTTTTTTGATTTTTATAAATATCTGGTCCGTAAGGGATGTCAAATTTAGGTTTTTTGATTAAACCTAACTCTCTTAACTCATTTATCATTCCCATCTGCTTTTTAAAAGCTTTTATTTCTCGTTTTCCAAAACCTTTTATCTTTTTCATTTTAGTTGCTCTATAATTTCTAATCCATAATTTTCAGCTGCTTGTTTTTCTATAAGACAACCTCTTGCTTTATCCCAGCCTTTCATAAAATAAACTAAATCAACCTCAGACATTAACTGCAACGATTTGCCCAAAAACCATAAAGCTTTATTATTCGTAGATACTTTTTCTGCTTCAGGGATAATGGTATCTATAACTTCATAGCCCAACTCATTTAATCTTGTTTTAGTCTCTTCTCTTTCAGCTCTTATCTCTTCTATCGTCTTACCTTTCATAGGTTGAGATATCATTACTTTTTTCATTTTTCGTCCTTTAAATATGCGTACGCCAAAACTAAAAGCATTAGAGCTAAAACCGCCAAAGATGTAATAAAGGCTGTCATTTCACTCTCCTTTGCATTTTTCAAATGCTATTTTTAGATTGTCATAATCCGTATCTTTGTCTTTGTCCTTATTAACTACGCATAAGGCAAAAGCTTTATCGTCCTTAATCCAGCCGCATTTAAGACCGTCATAAAGCCGTGCGGGTAGCTCAACCTCGCAAGGCTTTGGTATATAAACGGTACTTGTGCAGCCGCTAAAGATAACGGCGCAAAATAGCAATAGCATCGCTTTCATTATGTGTCTCCAGCTCTATTTTTGCCTTAACAACTTCGTTTTTCTCACTGTTTTTTTCTATTAGTTCGGCG
>JAIRNE010000104.1 GCA_031258205.1 Campylobacteraceae bacterium | reverse complement strand
GTCAAAGCTTACGGCGTTGATACGCTTCAAGAAGCGGTAGAGTTTTTCACAGATGCTGAAACGAGAGATGAAAAAGAGGGCAAAAACACGCATGAGCTTTTTCAAAACAGTATGCAAATCGCAGGCAAGACTTATATCATAAACAATGATTTTGCGCTTGATTTTGCCGATATAAAAGGTCAGGCGCATGCAAAAGAGGCGATGATGATAGCGGCAGCCGGAATGCACAATGTGCTTTTGGAAGGAAGCCCCGGATGCGGTAAAAGCATGAGTATAAAGAGGCTTTTATATATCATGCCCCCTCTTGAAGTCGGCGAGATTTTACAAAATGCGGCAAACAGGTCTCTTGGCGGAGAAAATACCGTTTTTAGCAGACTGCGTCCATTTCGCTCCCCTCATCATACATCATCGCGCCCGTCGATATTTGGCGGCGGAAGCGCGTTTGGAGCAAAAATCGGCGAAGTGGCGCTGGCTCATAATGGAGTTTTGTTTTTTGACGAATTTCCGCACTTCTCAAAGCAGGTTTTAGAAAGCTTAAGAGAGCCTCTTGAAGATGGACACGTTTTAATTTCGCGGGTAAATTCCAAGATTTGCTACGATACGAAATTTATCTTTGCCGCCGCGCAAAATCCCTGCCCATGCGGCAATCTATTTAGCAATGTAAAGCCCTGCAAATGTTCCGACACGGATATACAAAGATATAAAGCCAAGATTTCAGCTCCACTGCTTGACAGGATAGATATCTATGTGCAGATGGATGAGAGCGGCGTAGACGACGTATCTGATATAAATTCAAAACAGATGCATGCAAGTGTCTTAAAAGCTTTCACCATGCAAAAAGAGCGCGGGCAAGAGGAGTTAAACGGCAAAATGGACGATAAAGCGATAGAGCGGTTTTGTATCTTAAACGACGAAGCAAATGATATCTTGAAAAATGCCGCCGCGCGTTTTGGTTTGTCTCATAGAGGCGTTGGCAAGATAAAAAAAATAGCGCGCACTATAGCCGATTTGGACGGTGCGGACTTGATAGATAAAACGCATATATTAAAATCGCTTAGTTTCAGGCACAGGCAATAATAGGGATTTGCAAAAACAGCTTTCATAGGAATATGCGTATAGCATGCCGCAAAATGACAGTATTGCAAAACTTGCTTGCTTAGTTAAAAATATCGCGTTTTGCATGCGCCGCGCCTTGCTTAAACTGCATAGTATCTATTCTTATTTCAAATTTTAATTTGCAAAAATATTTGCGCGAATTTTCAAATTGCTTATCTATCGGAGATTTGCTCTCTTTTATTCATTTTTCATTCCGTTATAACCGTCAATTTTCACAAAACAGACCGAATATGTTCATTGTCTGCGGATTTTGGTGCGATATGTAATTTTTTTAAAGCAAAACAGCTGTTAAGGAGTAATATCGGCGGCGGAAAAAACGCAATATTTTTTTGTGATATAATGAAAGTGAAAATTTTCAAAGGAGCGAGCAATGAAAAAGATATCATTGACATTGGGTTGTATTTTATTTGCCTCCGCCGCCGTTTACGCGACGCCTTGCGAAGAGGTTATGCAAACGATAGCCGAAAAAATCAAAGCAAACGGCGTCAAAGAGTTTACGCTGGAGGCTATAGACAAAGGTTCTTTCACTGACAAAAAGATAGTCGGCGTCTGCGGGGAAGGAACTAAAGATATAATATATTATAAAGGTAAGCCCGCAGAAGAGGCTTCGCAAAACATCGTCATTGTCTATTCCGACGATACGCAAGAGGAGAACACTCCTGAAGAGTAGTATAATCCGCTCTTGCCAAGAGCGGATTATCAACATATTCCAAAACCGTTTGCGTTAAAAGATATTATCGGTTAAAATCTTCCCTGCACGCTTGCCCAAAATTGCCTTCCGCTCTCATGTATTTGGACGCTTGCAGGCTGATTGTATCCTGATACGTCGTAAGAGCCTTTGCTGATAAATTCGCTGTATTTTTCGTCAAAAATATTATCCACTCCCAAAAACAGACTCACATTTTTGTTGATTTTCCAGCTTCCGTTGATTGAAAATACGGCGAAATCGCCGTTTTCGGCAATATCCTGACCTATTATATTTCCTTCTCCTTTGGCGATTTTACGCTTAGCGGCAACATAACGCGCGAGAATAGCGGCAGATACGATACCGTTATCATATCCAAATGAGCCCTTAAGCTCCAAAGGCGGCGTTTGACCAAGCGTTTTATCGCCGCTTTTGTTTTTGCCGTAAGTATATGCCGCGCCAAATCCCAGCTTGTAGTCTTTCACAAATTCCCATTCCGCTTCGCCCTCAAAGCCGTATCGTCTCGCGTCTATATTTTCCGCCGTATTGGCAGAATTGGAGTAAGTAGTATTGGCATAAACCAAAATAAAATCATCTATCTCGCTTGCAAAAACATTGAACGAACCTCTTAGCGTGTCGCTTTTATACAAAATGCCCGCGTCAAGCTCTAAATTGCTCTCTTTATTTAACGCTTTATTTCTATTGCGTTCCCAAAAGTCAGGCGCTCTTTGCGCAAATCCGACACCGCCGAAATATGTAAATCCGCCGCTGTAATACTCATATCTTAAAAAAGCGGCGTTAAGATTAAAGTCTTGCTCTTTACTCTTTTGACCGTTGGTAAAGTAGTCAACTTCGCTTCTGTCTCTGCGCACCCCAGCTACTAACAAATGCTCATCTGTTAGCTTAAAGTTAGCTTCCGCAAACACGCCTATATTGTTAGCTTTTTGGTTTGTAACTCTATCTTTATTTTTGTAAGCGTCAGCCGCCGCTTTATTCATGCCGTTAGCGCTGCGTCCTCTATGTTCGTCGCTTTGCCAATCTATGCCTATTTTTATCTCCGCCAAACCTTTAGCGATATCTGTTGCTAAAGATGCGCTTTTGGTTCTGCGGTCTGGATTTGAGGCGCTAAAACTCATACTGTTTTCGCGCAAGTTGTAGTTATCCATCACATGGTCAATATAACTGTATCCGTATTGAAAATTTACTTTTTTCAGCGTGTCGCTTATGTCGTCTTTTGAAAGTTTGATTTTGTAAGCGTCTTTGTCAAATTTAGAGCCGTCCATCATTCTATCCGCATACGCCGCCCTGCCGCGCGACCTGTCGTATGTAAACTCCGCGAGAGCGTATTCATTCGGCGTTAAACCTAACTGCACCGTTTGGGAATTTCGCTCAAACTCTGAATGCACCTTTTCTTTGCCGCCGTCTTTATAATCGTCTTGTTTATTATACATGCCCTCTATCCTCATGTAGCCAAACTGCGCGCCAGCCGTAACGTCGGCAAAAGCGTCAAATCTGCCGAAACTTCCGGCTGTAAGCCCCGTTTCTCCGTAAGCTCCGGGCTCTTGAAAATAAACGTCATCTCTCAAAAACTGCACCGCGCCCGTGATAATACCGGGGTATATCACGCTCTGCGGACCTTTTGTTATCACGACTCTATCGTAAGAATTTGGGAAAATATACGCCGTAGGAGGATCCATGCGCCCCCCGCATCCGCCGTATAAAAAACTGTCGTCACTCGTAATGGCAAGACGCGAACCGCCAAGTCCGCGAAACAGCGGGTCGCCCGAACTGCCGCCTTTTCTTGTAACGCTGAAATTCGGCACGCTTTTTAAAAGTCCGGCTCCATCTAAAGGCGGCAGCGGCTGGATAGGAGATTTGGGGTCAAGATAGACTTTTAAAGTTTCATCTTGGCGCGCTATCACAGTAATGCCCTCTAACTTTATAGTCTCATTGGCAAAAACCGATGCAATTAAAACTGACGATAAAATATATTTTTTTACCATTGTCATTACCTCGCTTATTAGTAAATAAAATATGGCAATAATATCAGAAACTATATAAAAGAAATATTAAGAGGCATTATCAGTAATATGTGCGGTATTTGGCGAAAAATCGTTTAAAGCAGGCGTAGTTATCGTGGATACAAAGATAATATCGCCGCTTACTTTTATCAAAGCCAATGATAAAATAAATTATTTTGGTAAATAAAATATGGCAATATTATCAGAAATACTATCCATATATGTACATTTTTAGTAAATTGTTTTAGTAAAATTTACGGCGATGAACGTATATTTTGACGATAAAAAAAGCCAAAGAGGCTACTAATATAATAGATGCGCCCGAAGTCAAATCAAACGCGTAAGCCAAAACTAACCCGCTTAAAGTAAACGAAGCGGATAAAATGGAGGAAAGTATCATCATCTGTGACAATCTTACGCAAAATTTTTCAGCTATGTAAGGAGGGATGCTCAAAAGCGCAACAACGAGTATGAGCCCCACAGCGCGGATACAAGCTACTATGCAAAGCGCGGTCATGATGAGTAAACCTGTGTAAAAAACTCTTGTGCTAAGCCCTTGAAGTTTTGCAAATTCCATATCAAAGCTTATCGCTAAAAATTCTTTGTAAAAAATCGCCGACATGAGTATTATCAAAATGCATACCGCCGCCATCAGCTGCAAATCGCCTTTTGAGACGCTTAAAATCGCGCCGAACAAAAAACTTGTCAAATCGGTATTGTAACTTTTGCTAATGTCTGAAAATATAATGCCCACAGCCATTCCAAACGCCCAGACGGCGCCTATCACCGCGTCCGTTCTCTCTTTGTTGGCATAAGTCAAAAATGCTATCAGCGCGGACAAGGCTACTGAAAACCCCAGCGCGCCGAAAAGCGGCGATATACCCAAAAACAGAGATAGTCCAAGCCCGCCGTAAGCTCCATGAGCTATGCCGCCCGCGATGAAAACCATGCGGTTTACTACGATTAAACTTCCGACAATTCCGCATGCTATGCTGACTAAAATGCCCGCTATCAGCGCATTTTGCATAAATTGAAAACTAAGAGCTTCTATCATTTGCCGCCTTATTCATTTCTAAAAACACCTCTTTGTAAATATAAAACATTTTAACTAACATTTGCCGTTTTTGCATGTGAATTATAAAATCTATAACAAATATGTCGGATGGAGCGCATTTATTGTTTTTGCCGCGCCAAAAATTGCTTTCCAAACTCTTCCGCCGCTCTTTGCGATAACACGCAAAAGATAAAAGCACGCAACCCTCTCATGCGTATTTACCGTAAAACGGTCGGTTTGTTCATTTGACAAATATATTTTGCTCAATCAATTTTATTAAACTCAACCGTTTTTTCCTTTAATGAAATTTTTCCCGCTTGATATCCATATTGAAGCAGCTCTTTTTTGTAGTTCAAAAATGAGTGGTCTATATCAATTCCAGCAATATTTTTAATCTCGTCAAAAGAGAGTTTAAGCGATTTGTTTCCGCTTTGTTGAATATATTTCCAAAGATTATTATATTTGCTTCTGCCCAAAACCAATTCCCAATTCCCAACGTCCACCCATTGATTCATTTTAAATCCGACCTCATGAAAATGTCCGACTTTTTTAAATCCGAATTTCTCATGAAGAGCAACGCTGCGTAAATTCGGAAGCGTTATGGAAGCTATCAAAACATGAATACCGCTTTTTTCATTCTCTTTGAGAAGACGCTTTAAAAGCATACTGCCTATACCGCGCCCTTCGCTGCCAAATCTAAGATAGATTGAAACTTCGGCGGTGTGTCTGTAAGCGGCGCGCTCTTTCCATGTTGAAAGATAAGCGTATCCTTCGATTACGCCGTTTTCTTCGGCAACTAACCACGGAAATTTTGACGTTACGTTTCGTATGCGGTTCTCCATCTCCAAAGGCGTTATCAAAATCTCCTCAAAACTTATCGCCGTATTGACGATATAATAATTATAAATATCCGCAATAACCGCGGCATCTTCAAGCGTTACGGGTCTAATCACCTCTTATTCCTCATGATAAACTCTTTGCTTAAAATATCGTAAGTATAGCAAATTTCCAAAAAGTTTCGCGTCAAATGAAACGCTTCATATACCACCCAACCATTTTTCTTCCAAACCGCGTTTGGATTTACTAACATCTGTTAGTTTCACATGCAAAGGTTTACGACAAAAACGGCGCGCTCATGCATAAAAACGCTTTTTATATTTGTTAGTTTCGTTTGCTGCGGTTTTTATTATCGCGGTTGATTTGAAAATGCCAAAGAGCGCGCCGTTTTAGCGTTTTTTTGTTTTTGTCGGCAATAACTTAATTGTTATTAATTTTGCGCAAATTACTCAAAAACTATTTTTTCAGCCGCTTTTTTTGAACGGAAAATCGGACATCTTGCCCGCTAAGTTAGAAATTTTCCAAACGCCGCCACGCCAAAAAAACCAATACATGTTAGTTGTGATTACACATAAAATAAAAACCTCTTTTGTGCGCAGAATAACTAACTCTTAACGCTCATGCGTGCAGGTATTTGCTATAAATATGTCAACTGGACAGTTATGTTTACCGCTTGATTGCAGTTTTTCAAAAAACGCCTCTTTTGTGAGCTGCGAGGCTTCATGCATAAAAAGCGTGCGGCTGACGTAAGCTATCTTTGTGGCGTAGCCCAAAACCACATCCATGTCGTGGCTTACTACTATGATGCCTTTTTCTGCGTTGAGGGATTTTAAGATATTGTAAATCTGCACTTGTCCTTGCATATCAACGCTGGCGGTCGGCTCGTCCAATATCAGCAATTCCGCCTCGCATGTAAGCGCGCGGGCTATGAATATTTTTTGCCGCTGTCCCATCGAGAGTTCGCCTATCTTTCGGTGCGCGTATTGGCGCATGCCGACTTTTTCAAGCGCTTCAAACGCCGTTTTTCTGTCGTCTTGTTTATAAAAACCAAAGCGGTTGCCCTTAAGCCTCCCCATCAGCACGACATCCAAAACGCTTATAGGAAATTCGCCGTTTGGCATAGTATTTTGCGGGACGTAACCTATCTTGTTTGACAAAAGTTCTATTGTGCCATCTGTCGGCGTCAAAAGACCCAAAATAAGTTTCAAAAGCGTGCTTTTTCCGCCGCCGTTTGGTCCGACGATAGCCAAAAAATCACCGCTTTTATACTCAAAATTTACATTTTCAAGCACATTCTCTTTGTCGTACGCAAAAGATAGATTACAAACCCGCACCATTTAAAATCCTAACAGCATATCCGCCAAATCATTCAAATTTTTGCCCAAATCTTTTTTCATCGGGTCAACTTTAACAAGTTTTGCTTTTATTTCATCGGCTACTATTTTAGCGTTTTTTTCTGAAACCTGAGGCTCAACTAAAAGAGCTTTTATATTTTTCTCTTTTGCCTTTTTGAGTATCTCTATCAATTCGGCGGCTTTTGGCTCTCTTCCCTCAACTTCAACAAATATCTGCTCCAAGCCGTATCTTTTAGCAAAATAACCCCATGAAGGGTGAAATACAAAAAAGCTTCTGTTTTTTAAAGAACCGAGTTTTTTGGCAAGTTCTGCGTCCATCTTGTCCAACTCTTTTGCGAAAATCTCATAATTTTTCGCGTAAAGCGCGGCATTTTGGGGATATTTTGAAGATAGAGCGTCTGCTACGGTTTTGGATTGGATTTTGACAAGAACCGGATCAAGCCAAATGTGAGGGTCAAGCCCGTCGTGATGATGCTCGTCATGATGAGCGTGCTCTTCTTCATTGTGTTCATGCTCATTGTGCTCCGCGTCGTGGTCGTGATGTGCGTCATCGTCATCATCGTGGTCGTCATCATGATGATGTTCGCCCAACTCTATCTTTTCAATTCCCGCCCCCGTATCAATGATACTCATTTTAGGAGCGGCGGCGGTAAATCTCTCAAGCCACGCCTTTTCAAAAGGCAAACCGATAGTAAAATATATATCGGACTTTGCTAAAAGTCTCATTTGGCTCGGTTTTGGTTCGTAAGTCTCATGATTTGCATTTTGAGCGACCATCACCGCGACATCTACGCTCTCTGCGGCGATTTTTTCCACTATATACTGCTGCGGTAAAATGCTGACCGTAACGGTAGGTTTTGCATAGAGCGCGAACGCGCCCAAAACTATAAAAACTATAATACGAAACATCATAAACTCCTTGTTGTGCAACTTGGTTGCAAGATTTGCGAATAATATATAAATGCAACTTAGTTGCGGCTTAATAAAAAATTCGCTATCATTTTACATGTAAAAGGAGTTCGCATGATAAAGAGACTTTTCAAAGATAAAAATATCAAACTAACCTCTGCGAGAGAGATGATACTTGACATTTTAAGCAAAGCAAACGCGCCTTTGAGTTACGAACAAATCCGCGCAAAAATGAAAATTGATATGGACAAAGCGACATTTTATAGAAATATCTCTCTGTTTGAAGAGGCAAATATCGTCCAGAAATTTGAATCAAACGAGCGCAAATGGTATTTTGAACTTTTGAAAAAGACGCATGCTCATTTTATCTGCGAAGCCTGTAACGGCGTTATATGCGTGGATTTTGCGGTAAATCCCGACATAGAAGGGCACAGCGTTAAAAGCGTCATGTTAAAAGGCGTATGCAAAACATGTAAACAAACGGCGGGTTGAATATCTTTAGCGGCGTTAGAGGCTGAAATTATTAAAAATTAAGGAAAATATTGATGAAAATAGTAACTGTTACGATTGTTATGTTAGTCGGCATTATAGTAACCGGCTGCGCGGCTTTTGCCGATAACGGCGGCGTGAGCGTCAGCGGACAAGTCAGCTATGAGTATCAAAAATCTCTATAACATAGTCCGCTGAATCTCATTTTTGCCGCATAAGAGGCGGATTGCTTATGGTATCCCAAAGCGCATTTGCGGCGGCGCAAAATTGCAAATAAAGATAAAACCCGATAAATTCTACTTTTTGCAAAGCGTCTTGCCGTCGATTTGTTTAAAATATCTCGCTGTCGCCCGTATATTTTATGTCCATGTTAGCAACCTGCTCTTTCAAAACTCTTTTTAAGACTTTTCCCGTAGCGTTTTTCGGCAGCTCTTTTGAAAAGAAAATATGCTTTGGGATTTTGAAGTTAGCAAGATGCTGTTTTAGATATTTTTTGATTTGCAATTCGCTCATGTGTTCTGTGACATTGTCTTTAAATTGTATAAACGCTACAACGTCTTCGTCTCCAAGCTCGCTTTTTTTGCCTATCACGGCGGCGGTTTCAATATCGCTTAATTGATATAAAATCTCCTCTATTTCGCGCGGATAGATGTTGATGCCTTTTGAGATTATCAAATCTTTTTTCCTGTCCACTATAAACAAAAATCCCTCTTCGTCAAGTTTTCCCAAATCCCCCGTTCTTACCCAGCCGTTTATCAGCGTCTCTGCGGTAGCGTCTGGTCTATTGAGATAGCCTTGCATGGCGCAGTCGCCCTTGACTATTATCTCGCCCACTTCGCCCAAAGGCAGCTCCATCATCTCTTCGTCTACTATTTTGATTTCGTATCCGGGGAGTGCGGGACCAACCGAGAGCGGTTTTTGCTTTTCAAGTCGGTTTACGGCAACTGCGGGAGAACATTCGCTAAGTCCGTAACCCTCAAGCAAAACGCCGCGCGTAAATTTTTTGCCAAAATCCGTCAAAGATTTTTCGCTCAAAGGCGCGCTTCCCGATATAAATAGCCTAACTTTATGAAACCACATAAAATACCATGGAATCTTCGCCTTAATAAGAGCGTTATACACGGTCGGCACGCCCAAAAATATCGTTACTCCCTTTAAAAGCGTCTGTTTCAGTATGTTTGAAAACGGAAAAACAGAGCGGATAACTACAACCGAACAGCCGAAATATATCGGCAAAAGCACCATAATCGTAAGCGTAAACGAATGAAACATGGGCAGATATATGATAAATCTATCTTTCCATGTAAACTTGAAAGCGATTTTTGCCGCAACCATATTTGAGAGCATATTGCGGTAACTTAGCATAGCGCCTTTTGGCTTGCCTGTTGTGCCCGAAGTGTAGACTATACACGCAATATCGTCTATCGCGGGGCGTTTTGTAGATGTATACGCGCTTTTTTGACGCTTCATGACAGTTTTGTAATTTATATTTTTATCGTCGTAATACTCGTACTCTTCCGTCCAAATGATAGCTTCTATTTTTGTGGAATTAAACAGCCTTTTAGTCTCTTTGGCAAATGACGCCGATGAAAACAGCAGTTTTGCGCCGCAGTCATTGAGTATATGCTCAAATTCTTCATGTTTTAAAAACGTGTTTATCGGCACGCTTATTGCGCCGAGCTTTGAGAGAGCCAGCAAAGAGACGATAAACTCTTCGCTGTTGGCGACTATGATACCCGCCGTGTCGCCCGCCCTTATGCCAAACTCGTATAAAAAATCCGCCAAAATATCAGTTTTTTGTTTTAATTCAAGATTGCTTATTTTTTGCTTGTCTATGAAAAGCATAGTCCTTTTGGGATTTTCTTTGGCGTTATGCTCTGCCATTTCATAAAAGTTTTGAAAGCTATATCCCAGCATATTTAAAACCTGTATTGAAATGACATATTTACAAGGTGCGCACCGCCGTCTGTGAATGTGCCGTCAAGCGTGTCATTTTTTGCGCTTCGCTCTTCTTTATCAGAAAAGAGATATGCCGCGCCTACGCTCATATCTTCGTTTAACTTATACTCAAAGCCTGCGGAGTAATTTTTGGAGTTTGAATCAGGAAGTTCAAACGCTAAAGTCTCTTTTGGCGCAGGCGTTTTGTCTATCGTAAATCCCGCCATCAATTTTAAACTGTCTGTCGCTTGGTGCGTAACGCCAAGTCTATAAGTATTGGAATCGCGCCAATCTTTAACTTTTGGAGAACCGAAAAAATTTGTGGCATAATTACCGCTTTCATTTGGAAAATTAAAATCTATACCTTTATAAGCAGACCAATATACTCTCTCATATACAAACTCAACCGTTGTTTTTTCAAAAAACGTGTAAGCGACAGCTAAATCAAGCACGGCAGGAAGAGGTATTTCAACGTTCGCGCTTCCTTTATACGGGTATATCGCATATGTCAAATCCGCATCTCCATCAATCGTCAAATCCACTTTTGAACGGTATGTCGCGGCAAATTTTAACGCTTCGGTCGGTCTTACGGACAAGGC
>JAIRNE010000042.1 GCA_031258205.1 Campylobacteraceae bacterium | reverse complement strand
TAGTACGGATATAAGGTTGTCATTATCGTCATACTCGTAGTAAGTTACTATATTGTTCGGATTTTTGACGGATATCAATCTGTCTTTATTGTCGTAAGAGTATTCATACTTATGAGAGATGGAATTGGTCGTTTTTATGAGATTGCCTCTGCTGTCATAGCTGTACGTATTTAGTCTTGCTCCCGTCAAATCGCTTGTCAATTGCTTTTTGGAGTTATACGTATAAATAGTAGAGTAGAGCCCTGAGGGTCTGTCTATGATGTTTGGCATATATGTTTTAGTGTCAAAGTATGTGGTTGTTTTTCTGTCTTCGGGAGTAGTTATAGTCTGTATTCCCAAAAGATAGTCTGTCGTAATAGTTGACATTTTGCCGTTTGAAGTTATTGTGCTTGTATCTTTGTATGCTTTTGAGGTAAGCTTTTTATAACTTGTGTGGAGTGTTTGGGTATTTGTAAGTCCGCTCGGCATTGTTTTAGTTATAGATGAGAGTCTGTTTTGCAATGAGAGTTCGTCTATATCGTAACTTAACTTTTCCGTTATGCCGCAGTAACTCTTTTGTACGTCTCTTTTGTCGTTTAAACTGCTCACGGCAACATTTAAGCCTGATGGGTTTTTGGATGTTGAAAATTGGACGCCTTGTGAATCGGTTTTAGCATTAGAGTAGCTATAGGTATCTCCCGCAGGAGTTGTGAAAGATGAAAAGGCTGTATCACTTTGCATGTATGAACTAAAAGCGTACTCTTGGTTTAAAGGATTTGACGTTTTTGATACTCTGCCGTTTGTATTGTATTCGTATCTGTATGTATAATTTCTGGGATTTGTTTTTGAGATTAAGAGATGTTCGTCGTTATAATCAAAGCGATAATTTGAACCGTCTTCATAACTTACCGATATAAGATTATTTGAACTATCTATATCAAGATAAGTTAAATGACCAAAAGCAGATTGTATAGACAGTACTTTACCATTACCGTCTCTGTTTAGTTTAATTACTCTATTGTATCTGTCTTCTATGGAAGTCAGTAGTCCGCTCTTTTTATCATAAGTAAATGTATAAATATCGGAGTTTGATTTGGGGTCGAATGAGCGGATAAGTCTGTCTTTTGTATCAAACTCATGTCCCATGTGTGATTTGTCATAGACTATAGTATTTCCCGATTTGAGAACAGTTACCTCATAATCTTTATACTCTATAACTTCTCCGTTTCCGAGAAAAAGAGTTTGATTGTCATAATGATGAAGAATGGACAACGTCCAGCCGTTGGCTATATCCGAAACTATATACGGATATAGAGCGTTTTTATATCCTGATACTCTTGGACTTGCATAATGAAGAGTTATATCAGAACCTGATATGTCAATATCTTCGTGAAACTCTCTTGTTTTTGGTATAACATAAGAGCCTGTTGGGACTTTGCAGTTTCCTTCGTCACCGTCTTTTTCTTCGCCCTCTTCTGTACAATTATTTTCAGGAAATAGATTATCAATTAAATTAAATAGATGTTGATTTGCCGAAATAACAATCCAGTAATTTTTTTTCCCGCCCTCATATTTCAAGTCTCCATAATGATCATTTGTAGGAAACCAGTATTGACCGCTACTTTGTATTCTCGCCATAGTTTTTTCTTTCAACTCACAAGTAGTTAATGATGCATCAAAATGTCTTTCTGATAATCCTTCATATATCGTTCCTCTATAAAATTGATATAAATCGTAATTGTATGCAGGCGGATTTGAACGAACAGCATTTGCGCCCACTCGAGAAAGTTTATCTAAAACATAGTTATTTATCATCTGTTTTGTATTGATATCATGAACGCTTATTCTTACTTCATTGATACTGCTACTTAAATCGGCAGTTGGAATATAGAGTTGTATGGCATAAAATACACCTGAATTAAAAGCATTAGACGATGATGTTTTGAATGAAAACTGATTATCTTGCTCAATTAATGCTTTTGAAATATTATCTTGATATGCTGAATCTCCAAAAAGAACGGATACAAAAAACATAAAAAGTAACGCTATCTTTTTCATAAAACCCCCTCCCCTTAATAAGCAGAGTATTAAATGAAATTATCTATCAAGTTAAATAAAAAGAGACTTAAATGGTTATAAAATGCGTAAAAAACTACTATCTTTTTCACTTAAGACCTTTTGTGTCAAAAACAGTAAGCTAACCGTAGATTAAATATAGTAAGCAGGTTGCCATTGACTTTCGTTAGTAAAGAGGTTTAACCCTCTGTTATGAACCCAGCTTCACTTAAAAACTGCGAAGGTACGTAGTCTGTTTTTTTGATTTTGTCATATTTGGCGAGTGATAAGAAAAGTTTGTCTTTTGCTCTTGTGGCGGCTACATAAAAGAGTCTCCTCTCCTCCTCAAGACTTCCGCCGCTCATATTCATAAGTTTTCTGTTTGGAAACCGCCCATCCATCAAATCCACGATATAAACCTCTTTAAATTCAAGCCCTTTGCTCGCATGTATGCTTAGCAGGTTTATCCCCTCCCCTTCGCTCATCTCATTACTTCCAAGCGTAAGAGCGTTTAAAAAGCTTGGTATATCGCGGTAATTTTTAGACAGGTCTCTTAAAAGCAGCGCTTTTCTCATTATCCTCTCTTTTGCTTCGTCAACAAGCTTTTTGTCAACACTGCCGTCTTTTAGCGTACCTCTTTTTTTTGCAAGCAAATTTGCTATCTCTTCAAAAACAGACGAATTTATCGCATGTTCGCAAAGGCTAAGGGGCAGTTTTATCATGCGGCTCTCTTTTAAAAATTTATAAAAATGGTAGATAAACTTTGCCGCTTCTTCGTTGATGCGCGAATTTTTCAATATAGGATTGGACAAAAACGCCTCTTCAAAATCAAGATGATAAAACCTGCTCACGCTGCCCACATCATGTATATCGTCAAACAATCCAAGCTGCGTATTTTTAACCTTTTTTTTAAATGGATTTTCAATATCTTTTGGCTTCAAAAACGCCTCTTTTATATCGCCGCCGCCTATCTGTAAAAGCGCGTCGAAAAGCTCTTTTGAAAATGCCGCTCCAACGCCTTTTGCGTATTCAAAAACATGGATAAACGCCATCATATCTTTAGGATTTATAAACAAACTTACCAAGTCCAATATCGCTTTTACTTCAAGCGAATCAAAAAAACTGCTGCTGCCTTTTCGTTTGCATTTAATGCCAAGTTCTCTTAAACTTGCCTCTATGCCGTCCGCGCTGGAGTTGTTTCTAAATATCACCGCTATGTCGTGCGGAGCGGTTGTTGAAGCTTGAATCTTTGCCGCGATACCTTGATACTGTTCAAAAAGTTCATTATAGGTAAGCAGTATCGGGGCGTCAAATTTGCCCTCCCTTGTTACTTTGAGCTCTTTTGGGTAAAGACGCGGGTTTTTTTCGATTACTCTGTTTGCCAAAGACAAAATCATTTGCGATGAGCGGTAATTTTTATTTAGAGTAAATATATTTGCATCCGCGTAACGATCTTTAAATGTACCGATTATCTGTATATTTGCTCCGTTAAAAGCGTAAATACTCTGGTCATAATCGCCTACGCAAAAAACGCTTTTAGATGAAAAAGCCTTTATCAAAGAGCCTTGCAGGGTATTTGTATCCTGATACTCGTCTATCAAAATCTCTTTAAAAAAAAGTCCCGTATCTCCTTTTTTTAACTCTTCGCGGAAAAATATGAGCAAATCGTTAAAATCCACATATGAAAACGCTTTTTTCTCTTCTTTGAACTCTTCTAATATATCTTCGTAAATGTCAAAATAAACGCCGTGTTCGCTTTCGTTTTTTTTAAGCCATTCGCTAAAAGAGAGCTTTATTTCAGAGTTTTGGTAAAGCGAAAAAAGGTCGTATAGATACTGCGCTTGATAGGGTTTGACGCCAGAATCTATATGGGTAAAACGCCTTTTTGCATGTATCGCTTTTAGTAAAATCTTAAGCTCTCTCGGCTGTTTTAAAACAATATTTTTGCCGATTTTTTTTAAGAGTTTGTAACTTACGGCATGAAAAGTGCCGGACTCTATCTTTTTTACCGTTTCATTGTCAAAAAAACGCGCGACTCTTTCTATCATCTCATTTGCGGCTTTGTTTGTGAATGTAAGCAGTAAAATCTCTTCGGGTTTTACGCCGTTTTGCAAAAGATGAGAGATGCGCGCTACTATCGTGGATGTTTTTCCCGTGCCCGCAGAGGCGATGATAAGATTGTGTCCGAACGGCGCGGTTGCGGCGTTAAATTGTTCTTGATTTAATCGTGAGAGAGGCATTATATTCCTATAAAATTTCTAAAGTCGGCAGAGTATCAAAATAATGATTAAATCTCAAGAAATATTTTAATTTTACTAATCACATCAAAATAGTCATTTAAGTAAATTCCTGCTAATATCACACTCAAAAATTTCTGTTTAAAATCTAATTACATGTAAAGGATAGACGGTATGATAAAAAGCAGTATAGTGGGATTTCCGCGAATCGGAAAACAAAGAGAGTTGAAATTCGCGCTTGAAGCGTTTTGGTCGGGCAAGATAGACGCTAAAGAGCTGAGTTTGCGAGCTAAAGAGCTAAGAGTTAAAAATTTACAGTATCAAAAAGAAGCAGGCATTGATTTGATAAGCGTAAATGATTTTAGTTTTTATGACGGAATGTTGGATATGGCTATACTGCTTGGGGCAATTCCCGAAAGATTT
>JAIRNE010000014.1 GCA_031258205.1 Campylobacteraceae bacterium | reverse complement strand
CTATCGTAAATATCTTAATGACTTTATTTTGTTCAATTGACAAAGTGCCCAAAAATATATTTTGCAGATAATCAAGCCGCTCAAAATTAAAATCCGTATGTTCTATCAAAGAACGGACGTCTTTTAGCATTATGGTGATCTCGTTTTTCAAAGATTCGGGAAATTTGGAAGATTTTAAAAGCGAAGTTAAAATGCGCTGTTTATCCGTCACGTTCTCCCTTATTTTCATATTCAAGTCCTCAAATACGGAGATTCTTTCCAATATCTCCTCATCTTCCTCTTTTACATAATCGGCAAAAACCTGACGCCTTACTTTTGTTATCTCGCGCGCCAATCCTTCGATAGTATCGGCGTCGGCATCAATTCTGATGTCTATTATTTTTGTAAAAATATCAAATCCGTCTTTTAACTCTTTATGCGAAACAAACAGTTTATTTGTAAAATCGTCAAAACTTTTCAGCGTTTTGTAGCGGATGGATATCAAAAGTTTATCCTGCATCATGAATGAGACTGTCTCATTGTAAGGGTTTTCGTCGTTATTGACAAGAAAGTAGCTGTTTATCTCTATCCTCTCGCCCTCTTCCCAATACCTTGAACTTATCTCTATCTCTTCGCTCTCCTGTTTTGTCGGGAATTTCATATTGAAAAGTTTCTCAACCGTGCGTATCTCGCTGATAGTGGGAGTTAGCATATCTATCCAGATAATCTCTTGGAGTCTGTCGTCTTTGCTTAATTCGCGGATATTATCAAGAGCCTCGAGACGAAGCCCTCCCTGCAAATAGTATTTTATCATTAGCGACCTCCTTAAAATAAAGCGTGTTATTATAAAACTTTTATGCTAAATTTTTACTACGGGTTACGCCGAAAATCAAAACTGCCGTTCCGATAAGCGATGATGATAGTATAACGCACATCAATGCAAACAGCGAACCGTCTTCATGGAAAAAGTTAGCCAGCATTCCCGCCGCTGCGCCAAAACCGTATTGCAAAACGCCGATAACGGCATTGGCAGACGCGCTTGTTCTGGGAAAATATTCTAAAATAATAGATAAAGCGTTGCCGAACACAAAGCCCAAAGTCCCCACAAATAGAGCTATCAACGGCGCCATAAATATGATTTGTGTAGTATTATGTAAAATCATCATCAAAATACTCAAGCCTATCTGCGCAAAAAGCCCGAATTTGAGCAGTTTTAAGGGCGATATTTTTTTGACGAGCCGCATATTTATTCTTGTAGCCGCCATGAGGCTTATGATATTGACGGAAAAACAGACTACAAACATGGACTGCGGCAGTTTAAAATAGTCTATATAGATAACCGACGCCGATGTCAATATAGCATAAAAGCCGCATCCGCTGATAACAAGCGCGGCGATAAGTATCATAGGTTTGCCGCTTTTTAATATCTCAAAATAGTTTTTGATAGGAGTGATTTTGGCGCGCTTTTTATTGACGGACGCGGCAAAACAGGCATTATAAAACCAAAACGCCAAAAGCGAATATACGCATAAAAAGATAAAAATAACTTCCCATTTCCCAAACAGCGACACCAAGCCAAGTCCCATAGCAGGCGCTAAAAGCGGAGCCAAAATAGAAATAGAACCTATCATGGAGAAAATCCGCGCGCTTTCGCTGCCGCTGAAAAAATCTCTCACCGTAGCCGATACGTTCACGGTCGCCACTCCCCCTCCAAACGCTTGTAAAAATCTCAAAATCCACAACATGTACACATTATTTACAAATAAAATTAAAAAACTCGTAGAACAAAATATGCCAAGTCCGATTAAAACTATCGGCTTTCTGCCATAAGCGTCGGATATGGGACCTCCGAAAAGCTGTCCTAAAGCAAGTCCCAAAAAAAAGATGCTGATGCTAATAGAAATTAACGGTTCGGTTGAGTTTAACTCTTTACTCATGAGCGTGATGGATGGAAGATACATGTCTATAGCCAAAGGCGTAATCGCCGACAACGCCGCTAAAACCAATACTATTTTTCTTTCAGATAACGCTTTCATAAAATATCCTTGTTTTTGATAAATCCGCTCGCGTAAGACATTTTCTATAATTTGAGGGGAAGATATAATAAAATTGCGCTATTTTATCCAAAATTTGATAACTTACGGCAAATAAACGCGATTTTGCTTTTCTGTGCATGCGGCAAACCAAACTCACAGCGAAGCATTTAAGTTTACGAACTGCGGCTTTGTTTTCGTAAAATTTCACAAAAAATGAAAGATAAAATATTAATTGAGATTTTAATATTTTATAATATAATACCCTTAAAAAAGGCGATTGCATGGCGGCTATTTTGGAGCGGCAGATTTTGGAATTATCAGAATATTTTACTATCATACATCACACCAAAGGGCGTATCAGACTCGCCGTAAATCCAAATATTAAAAAAATGCTAAAAGAGTACAAAACGCTCTCCATAGACAGAGTAAAAGAGTTTATAAAAAAGATTGACGGCATAAAAGAGTTTAAATTTATAGCGCTTTTAGGAACTATAACGATTGTTTATGACAGCAATATTTTCAATGCGCAGATGATAGAGGATTTTATAAACGGCAAAAATACAAAACAGATAACAGAATTTATAAATACGCTTATATGTAAATTTAATATTGCAGGAGGATAATATGGCATTGCCTTTATTTGCAGTCGGTATTGCGGTGGGCGCGCTCGCCGTAACGGCTTTCAACAACAGAGCAAAAATAGCGGACGGATTTGAAAAAGGCGCGAAGTTTGCTAAAAAGATAGCTCGCAAAGAGTTAGACGAAGCTTTTAAATTTGCCGAAAAAGTTAAGCGCGAGATAAAACCGCAAAAACCAAAACGCACACAAAATAGAAAAAGAAAAACGACCGTAAAAAAAGAGGATAAAAATGCCTCTTGATACGGGCATTCCGCGTTCTGTAACGGGAAATTTTATAAGCGCGCTGGCGGGAATGGGAGCAATATCGGCAGGCATTCCAAAAAAGCGCAAAGTCATTAAAAAAACTTTTCAAACAGGTATCGCGGCGGCAAGTTCTATAGCGGCGGCGAATTATATCGGCGAGGGTAAATATGTAAATGCGGCTGGCTCTTTTTGCGCGGGTGCGGGAGGAGTTTATATACTTGAGAAATTATATTCTAAAAAAGGAAAGAAAATGAGTAAAAAAAATAAAAAAACCAACAAAAAACGCCAAAACGCCAAAAGCGGTTCGCTTTTGGATACGAACTTTGGTTTCACGGGCGGGGATTTTGTAGTCGGAGCGCTGGTAGGCGCGGCTGTAACTTACGTGCTTACAAATAAAGAAGCAAGCGCGGTTGTGATGAAAACCTTAGCCAAAGGAACGAACTTTTTACAAGCAGGCTTTGAAGAATTAAAAGAACGCTTTGAAGACGCAAAAGCGGAAGCGCAGACAGAAAGCTGAAATTGAGCCGTTTTTTCTTAAAACACCAAAGTTTGCAAAGGAGACGCTACGGCTCTTTTGACATAACGCTTAAAACAGACACGGACGCGCTTAGCGTGCGCCTTGAGAGCATTAACGGCGTGAAAAAAGCCAAAATCAATCCTATCGCGCGCACTTTTACGCTATACGCCGAGAGCGGCGGCTGGGACGCGTTAAAAGTTGAACAAGCGTTATCAAAAATAAACTTCAAAACTTTCGCCCATGCATCAAAAAAGAGACCGATTAGACGCAATGAAAACGGACTTTCGGGACTTTGGCGTTCTGTCGGGGCTTTAGCTCTATGTACAGCAGTAAATGCCAATAATATAAAATTTTTTATTACATTTTTGGCTGCCGCTCCTCTTTTTGCAAAAGGCACAAACGACCTCATCAAAAGCGGTCTAACGTCAAAAGTGCTTGAAGCTATGGCTGTCGGCGTATCGCTTGCAAGAAAGGATTATACCGCCGCTAACAGCACTAACGCGCTTTTGGAGCTTGGCGAATATATAGAAGAGACTACGGTTCAAAAAAGCGACGAGTTAATCAAAGAGCT
>JAIRNE010000020.1 GCA_031258205.1 Campylobacteraceae bacterium | reverse complement strand
CAAGAGGTGGCGGATAGAAAATCTCAAGTCGGCTCAGGCGATAGAAGCGAACGCATACGTACTTACAATTTCCCGCAAAACCGCATAAGCGACCACAGAATCAATCTTACGCTCTACAGGCTTGACGCGATAATGGAAGGTGGACTTTTTGATGAGATAATAGAGCCTTTGATAGCGCATTTTCAAGCCAAGCAGATAGAAAACGCGGGGCTGTAAAGATTTGTTAAAAGCTTTGCTTTTCAAAAAGATAGATTTGCACTATGATAGCTTTTTATAAATTGATAACTATACAGATTTTTTAAAAAACTCGCAGATATCCACCTCCAAAACGGCGGCGATTTTACTCAAATGCTCAATATTGAAATGTTTTTTGTTGTGATAAACTTCAGCCACAGATATAAGTCCTACCGATTTTAGTCCTATAGCAAGCGCCAAATCAAGTTGACTCATGTTTTTTGATTTTCGTATTTTTGCAACATTACAGCCTATACGCTTGTAAAGTTTATCAATATCGTCAAAAACGATTTCCCGCATAAAAAACTACCTATGGTTAAACTAACTATAAGTATATTTATATTAGTATGCTATTTCAACTAACTATGGTTATTTTTATAGTTATAGTCTTACTATATAGTAGGGTAAAATCTTGAAATACAAATCTTTTGAAAGGAGGAATTCAAAATGTCTCATAAAGACGATTTGGATAATCATGCTGACCAGCTGAATCCAAACAACGATGAGTATTGGAACTCAAGAGGTGAAGAAAAACCCGATGATGAAAGCAATGATAATCAGTCTGTTAATGACGAAGATGACGATGATTGAAATAGGAGGAAAAAATGTCTAAAACGAAAATGACACAAAAATCGGCGAGCAGAATACAAGCTGCTACAGCAAAACAAAATGGCGGAAAAGTTGAAAAAGGTTCTTTTGCAGCCAAAGCCCAAAAGGCAGCAGCAAAAAACACAACTAAAGAATAAAAAAGGAGAGGGAAAGGTTTTCCCTCTTTATGATATGCAAAAACAAAAGATTTCTTTTGGATATTCATGCAGGAAGCTCAAGCGCGGATGTAAAAGAGATAATAACATCAGGTTTTACTGCAATACAAGAAAATATAAAATTTTCGGGAGCAGTTTTTGGAGCAAAGGTGGGAACTATTTACGAAATAGAAAATATAGAGATTGAATTTGGAATTAAAATAGACAAACTCTCTTATGATGAAGTAGCTTCCAAAAGCGGTTCTACCAAAACAAAACAAACACAAACAGATATAGGATTATTTCTTGGAGCTAGCTACAAATTTTAAGAAAAAATAACTGAAAAATATAATTTTGCGTGTGATTATTTTGATAATAACGCTATTTTTAAATAGCCGTGAAGTAACCTCAATATGAAACTTACGCAAAATAAAATGTCTATAGTATTTTAGACCAATTATTGTTGGCAAAACAATCAAGTCTTAATTGCAGAGTTTACAGATAATAATTTGAAGTTTGCAGCAGTAATGTCAGGCAAATCAAAAGTTTTTTACAAAACAACTCCGGGAAAGCATTTTTTTGTAGCTGACGGAGAAGTTGGCAACATGCTTGAAGCCGATTTTGAAGGAGGTAAAATTTACTATTCGTATGTCAATCCATATTATGGATTTTTACAAGGAAGATTTGAGTTTGAACCTGTAAAAAATGGCAATAGACCCGATAGCGAAGGCGACAAAAAAGACCCGCTCTCTACACTTAATAGTAAAAACTTATACGGATATGAGCGGGCATATTTTGATTCAAAAGAGTTTAAAAATGATTTAGAGCATTGCACATGGTATAAAAGTAAGCCAGAAATTCATGAATGGTTTATAAAAAATAAAAACTCCATGTGGAAAAAATACGAAAGCGCATTAAAAAGACACCAGAATACAAAGCCTGAGGAGCGAAAAATTATCAAATCCGAATACGGACATTAAAGAGATTATTTGGCTTGTTAAGCAGATTTATTTCAATTTGTTCAATCGGCTTAACACAGCCGTTTTTAAACATGCGCAAAACATTATCAAATACCCCCGCTTTGACAATGCCATTCATGAGCAGTCAAAATTATGAGATTAAATACCGAGAGTGTACAGTCATAATCCCAAAAATGACTTTTACGCACGAAATACAAACCCTTTAAAAAATATAAATAGTATCGCAAAGATAACTATCGTGAGTATTATAAAGTCTGTAAGTTCGTTTTTTCGCACTTTTTGCCCGCAGTTAAAACATGCTTCGTCGCTTTTATTTATCAGCGCGGCGCAGTTTTTGCATGCCGCTTTAGCCTCTTTTGGATTTGGTTTTTTGTCTATTTTATATTTATACGCGATATAGACAGACAATATAAGTAACGAGGAGGTCATTAAAGCGTTTCCATTGTCCATGCCAAAAACGATATTGAGAAAAATCTTAATAATAATTACCGTCCCAAATACAGCCGCGACTATTATTTTAAATAATACTCTGCTTACGACTATATTTTTTACCGATTGGACATTGTCTTTTACTATCCGCTTGACATTCATCGTTTAAATATTTGAGTATTTTTTATGATGTTTAAGAGTGCGACTGTGCCGATAACAACAAAAAAGCCAAGAGGTATAGAGATGATTATGCAAAGCGGCAGATAAAAAAGAGGGTGTAAAAACGGAGCAAAAAAGCTTTGCAAAAGGATAAAAGCCACCACGACAAACGACCACAAAAAGAGTTGTCCTACGAACTCTTCTATAAAATTGCCGATTTTTCTGCCGCTATACATTTAAGCTTTAGCCTTGAGCTTTTTTTTCCACTCTTTTTCAAATTTTTTGCGTTTTAGATATGAGAGTTTTTCTATAAAAAGACGTCCTCTTAAATGGTCAATCTCATGCTGTACGGCAACGGACATAAACCCTTCATACTCTTTTACGCATTCATCTCCCGCGCGGTCAAAAAAGCGCACCTTCACCTTCTCAAACCGCTCCACATCTTCGTAAACGCTCGGCACGCTAAGGCAGCCCTCTTGAAACAGTATCGTCCCGTCGCTCTCTATAATCTGCGGATTTATAAACTCTATCAAATCCTCTTTTTTCTGCTCGCCCTCTTCGTTTACCGGATTAATAACAACGGCGTTGAGTTCAACGCCTATTTGTATCGCGGCAAGTCCGACGCCGCCGCGCTCAATCATCGTGTCGTACATGTCGTCCAAAAGCGCGTGAAGCTTTGCGTCAAACGATGTAACGTCTTTGGAAACTTCGCGGAGTTTCGGATTGGGATAAGTCAAAATCTCTCTAACCATTACTTAAAGCTCTTCTCCAAAACTTTATCTATAATCCCGTACTCTTTTGCTTCATGCGCGCTCATGAAAAAGTCTCTGTCGGTGTCTTTGGTGATTTTGGCAAGTTTTTGACCTGTTTTTTGCGCCAGAATACTGTTTAAAGCCTCTTTGACTCTCAATATCTCTTTTGCCTGTATCTCTATATCGGTAGCCTGCCCCTGCGCTCCGCCTAAAGGCTGATGTATCATGATTCTGGCGTTTGGAAGCGCGAATCTTTTATCTTTTGCTCCGCAGCTTAACAAAAACGCGCCCATAGACGCCGCTTGTCCGATACATATAGTAACTACGTCTGGTTTTATATAATTCATCGTATCGTATATGCTAAAACCGCTCGTAATAACGCCGCCTGGGGAGTTGATATAAAAATAGATATCCTTTTCGGGATCTTCCGCTTCCAAAAAAAGCATTTGAGCGACAATAGAGGAGGCGACATCGTCATGTATTTCGCCGCTTAGCATAACTATCCTGTCTTTCAAAAGCCTTGAATATATATCGTAACTGCGCTCGCCGCGACCCGTTTTTTCTATAACGACGGGAATGTAGTAACTCATTTTTTTCCTTTATGCGCTTTGTCAAACAGCGTTTGAAACAGTCTATCCTCAATCATAGCCATTTTTATGGCAGGCAAAACTCCCTGCTGTTTGTAGTTTTCAAAGTGAGCTTTCGGCTCTTGTCCGTATTGCAGCGCCTCGTAATAAATCATTTGAGTAACCTCTTTATCCGATACGCTTATATTGTTTAAAAGCGCCAATTCGTTTACGATAAACGTCAATCTCACGCTGTCCTCAGCGTCGCTTCTAAAAGACTCTCTTTTGGCTTTGGCTTTTTGCGGCTCTTTTTTGTACTCTTCCAAATCCTCTTTGCTAATACCGGCGAACGAATTTCTAAAATGTATATCAATCTCCTGCTCTACGATATTTTCAGGCAAGTCAAAAGTAAATTTTTTCACTATCGAATCTACAAATTTCGGCTTTAACTCTTCGCTGTAAAGTTTTGAGATTTTCTCTCTTTTTATCTGCTCTTTTATCTCTTGTTCCAAAAGCTCTTTTGTAGGTTTCTCTTCATTCGGCAAAAACTTTTTCAAAAACTCTTCGCCAATCTCTTTAGGGATATCTTTTTGTTTTATCTCATGAAGTTTTACTTTGAAAACAGCCTCTTTGCCCGCTAACTCTTTGTTTGAATAATTTTCGGGAAAAGTTACGTTTATATCCTTGCTGCCGCCCGCTTTCAAACCGATAAGAGACTCTTCGAAGCCCTCTATAAAACTCTTACTGCCAATCTCAAGAGTATGATTTTCAGCCTTGCCGCCCTCAAATGCGGCGTCATTTATGAACCCTTCAAAGTCAATCACTGCAAAATCGCCGTTTTTAAGCCCTCTTTTTGTAGCGATAGCTTTCAAAGGCGCGGTAGTTTTAAGAAGCGCGTTTATCCTCTCGTCAATCTCCTCTTTTGCAGTTTCGGGAAGTTCAAACTCGGGTATACACTCTTCATAGCCGTCAAGTTTAATCTCCGGTTTAAATGAGATTTTAAGCTCCACATTTATGCCGTCGTCTGTTTTGTCAAACTTTGAAAATATCGGCTCTCCGACTACGTCTTTTTCTCCCAACTCTTTTATTGCGGTATCGTAAACCTCTTTGACTGCCTCCTGCTCGGCATCCGCTTTTACCTTATCGCCGTATCTTGCCCTTAAAACAGACGGCGGGACTTTGCCTTTTCTAAAACCGTCAATGCGAACGTCTTTAGCTAATTTTTTTAAAATTTTATTCTCTTTTTGCTCTACAATTTCATTGCTTATTGTGGCTGTTGCAGATGCGTTTGCATTATTGACTTTAACAACTTTGATTTCCATTGATTCCTCTTACATAATAAAAATTTTCTTGTGAATATATCAAATTTTTCTTTAATAACTCATTTATACTGCGCCGATATATTTACATATAAACATTTTTTTAGTAAAATTAATGTTTTGAGCAATTTTTTCAAAGTAATATAATGCAAAAGACAAAACAGCAAGAATTTGAGCAGGCAGTTAAAAAGATATTGGAATTAATCGGCGAAGACACGAGCCGCGATGGACTTCTGAAAACTCCTTCGCGCGTCGCCAAAGCGTGGGAATTTTTAACCGAAGGCTACAATCTCGACCCAAAACAGGTACTAAACGACGCGCTTTTCGAAAGCTCCAACAACGAGATGGTTTTAGTGAGGAATATAGAATTTTACTCCATGTGCGAACACCATCTTTTGCCTATCATAGGACGCGTACATGTAGCTTATATACCAAACGGCAAAGTCGTCGGACTTTCCAAAATCCCGAGAATGGTAGATATTTTTGCGCGCCGTCTGCAGATACAGGAGCAATTGACCGAGCAGATAGCTCATGCAATAGACGACGTGATAAAACCAAGAGGCGTGGGCGTAGTCGTGGAAGCAAGACACATGTGCGTGGAAATGAGAGGCGTTGAGAAGATAAATTCCACTACCACAACTTCAGCTTTGCGCGGGATTTTTATCAAAAACACAGACACAAGAAGAGAATTTTTCTCGCTGATAAACGCCAACATGGACAGAAGATATTAAAAGTTTGACGCGGCGCGCAAAGAAGTTCTATTTTTAAAAAACGAAATAGCACAATCCGCCCGCATAGAAATTTGCATGCCAAAAATATATCGGCGGCGCAAAAACTTTGGCGCGGATACGCATGTAAGTTTGCATGCGGCGGGGTAAAAGTACATGTCAGCAAAATAGCGTTTTGCGCAATATACTTAATTTATATAAAACTTTGCCGGAAATTTTAATTTTGTTTTAATCAAAATTTATTTATCATACCGTCACTAAAAAGACAAAAAATATCCGAATTAAAAAAGATACTTTTTTAGGAGCTGTTAAGAAATGCTTGTATACCTTGATAATAACGCGACGACGATGGTTGATCCTGAAGTGTTTGCGCAAATGGAGCCGTTTTTTGTAAAAAACTACGGCAATCCTAACTCTTTGCATTCGT
>JAIRNE010000101.1 GCA_031258205.1 Campylobacteraceae bacterium | reverse complement strand
GCAAAGCTACGAAGCAACCTCCTTCTCCGTCATTGCGAGGAAGGAGCATAGCGACTGACGAAGCAATCCAGAGGAATTATTAATATAGATAAGATAAAAGCAGTTAGTGTTTTTATTTATTATATGAGAATAGGTTTTAAGGTTTTAAGATTGCCACGCAAACTTCGTTTGCTCGCAATGACAGGGGGGGTTGTCATTGCGAGGAGTGAAATGACGAAGCAATCCAGCAACACGAAGCGTTAAGTATTTTAAGTTTTGGTTTTAAAGAGAATAAAACAATTAACCTTTTTAATAATTTCTCTGGATTGCCGCGCTCCCATTGGTCGCTCGCAATGACGAAGGAGGGGAATGAAACCCGCTTGCGCTTATGTTCGCAATGACGGAGAGAATTGGATTGCTTCGCCGATTAAATCGGCTCGCAATGACGGGGGGGGAGTTTTATCCAAGAAAACAAGTTTTAACGTCAAATACAATCCTTCGCAATGAATGGGGCGATGGCGGACTGAATTGCCGCGCGTCAGTCAATGCGTTTGCAATGACAAAGAGAGAGTTGATAGCATTTGCGCATGCAGTGATAAAAAAGGCAAAGCGTTGCGTAATAGAATTTATCCCGTTTCTCATTTTTTGACAAAAGAGACGATTAACCGCTCTGTCGATTTAAAGTTTGCAATGACAAAGACGCCCGAAACCCTTTTGATTTGATGCCGTAAGATATTGATATGACGGGATTTGCAATGACAAAGACACCTGAAGCTGCTAAAAAGTTTAACATTAAAAACTGTCGGTTTAAGATTTGCAATGACAAAGTAAAGTTTTTGCGGCTTTAAATTTGACTAAGTTTTTCCTTATATAAGCAAGCCGATAGAACGCCCCCGCATACTTGCCTTCGCTTTTATGCATATAGTTTTTCCTCGTATAAGCAAGCCGCTGTCCATTTTGAGCGCATTTTGTTACTCTTTAAAATTGAGCGAGTTTTTCCTCTATCTCAAGATAACGCTCTATCAACGGCTCTAATTCGCTCTCTTTAGCAAAAAGCTGTTTTGTAAGTTCATTTATGCCAAGTTTTTGATAGCATTCGGGATTTGCGAGGCACTCTTTCAATCTTTTGATTTCACTCTCCAATTCCTCTATTTCTGCGGGCAGCGCGGCGTATTCTTGGCTCTCTTTGTAGCTTAATTTTTGAGATTTTGTCTTCTGTTTCGCGCCCTCGCTGTCAGTTAACTCTTTTTCGTAATTTTCTATCTCTTTTAACTCATTCTCATACTCCAAAAATTCGCTGTATGAGCCATAACTTTGAGCGATTCGCCCGCTGCCTTCAAAAATAAGCAGTTTTTTGGCGATTTTATCCACAAAATATCTATCGTGGCTGACAAATAAAACCGCCCCATGATAGTTTTGGATATACTCCTCCAATATATTTATAGTCGGTATATCAAGGTCGTTTGTTGGCTCGTCCAATATTAGACAATCCGTTTTTTTGGCAAACAGTAGCGCCAAAGCCACGCGATTTTTCTCTCCGCCGCTTAAGATTCCTATCTTTTTGTCTAAATACTCTTTTGGAAATAGAAAATTTTTCAAATAGCCGAATACATGCATATTTTTACCCTGCACGTCCACTCTGTCGCCGCCGTTTGGGCAGAATGTCTCAAGTATATCTTTGTCGTCGTTTAACATTTGCCGCTGTTGGTCAAAATAGCCTGTCTCAAATTCGCCTCTTTGTATTTTGCCGCTGTCTGGTTTCAGTTCCTCTATCAGCAGTTTTAAAAGCGTGGATTTACCCGTACCGTTTTTGCCGACAACAGCTATGCGTTCTTTTTGCATTATGCGCATGGAAAAGTTTTTTATTAAGCATTTTCCGCCGAGATTTTTTGATATATTTTCAAGTTCAAAGAGCATTTTTTGCTTGTTTACGGATTTTTCTTGATTGAAATTGTGCTTTTCGCGCTCTATTTCAAGCTTGATTTTCCTTATACAGCTTGGATTTTTCTTTGCCTCTTCTCTAAGTTTATAAACTCTCCCTTTGCGTCCTTCGTCTCTTTTGAGTCTTGCTTTGACGCCGCGTCTTAGCCACTCCTCTTCGCTTTTTAAAAGTTTCAAAAGATTTTCATGCTCTTTTTGCATGGAGTGCAAAAGAGCCTCTTTGCCGCTTAGATATTTGGCGTATCCGCCTTCAAAACTTCTTAGTTTGCAGTTATCAATCTCAATAGTTCTGGTGGCGATTTTATCTATAAAATATCTGTCATGAGAGATAAATACAAGCGTAAAATTCTCTTTCAGTATCATCTCTTCCAAAAATGCCGTCATATATACGTCAAGATGGTTTGTCGGTTCGTCTAAAAGCAGGATATCCGGTTTTTTTAAAAGCAGTCCCGCCAAAGCCGCTCTTCTTCTCTCGCCGCCGCTAAGGAGAGCTACGCTTTTGTTTTCATACTCTTTTAAGTCAAATTCGCCGATGACTCTTTTGATTTTATCGTCAAGATTCCATGCGTTGTGAGCGTCAAGATATGAGGCTGTCTCAAACTGTCTTTTCAAAAGTTCGTCATTTTGGGTGTCCTGCATTATTTTCAGGCTTATCTCTTCGTATTCTAAACGTTTTTGCGTTAGTTCGGCAAGCTGTAATTCTATATATTCTCTTACGGTTTTACTCTCGTCAAAATTTGGGTTTTGTTCAAGCATTTCAACTTTTATGCCGCTTTTGACGACTCTTCGTCCGTTGTCGGCTTCAAGCGTTTGATTGATGATTTTCATAAGAGTCGATTTGCCGCCGCCGTTTTTACCGATAACGGCGATTCGCTCCTTTTCGTTTATAAAGAGGTTAATCTCTTCAAGTATTTTTTCACTCTCATAACTTTTGCTTATCTCTATCAAATCCAACAACGCCAAAATAGCATTCCTTTAGAAAAATAGATGTATAATACTATTTTTTTATGAAAATACGGATATATTTTCTGTGATTTTAATTTTAATAAGGCGGAAATAATGAAAACATCATTTATGACGGCTGTGATTACTTTATGCGTTTTGTGTGCGGCGGGACATGTCAATGCGCAGGAGACTAATAAGCCTCAAGCGGCGCAAAGCGCGGTGGATTTGAATCTGCTTACGGATAAAGTTTGGGAGTGTTATTCGTATGTCAGAGCTTTTAAAACGGATATTAAACTCTCTTCGCGCGATATTTATTACGCTAATAAGCTTTACGAGATTCAGCCCTCTATCAGCGTTAAATCGCCGTCCACTTACAGCAGTGAAATAACGATTGACAATGCTATCAGAGGTTTGTGGCGCGTGGAAAACAGTACTTTTATCGCAGAAGCCTCTAACGGCAATGAGAGAGATACGGCTGCCATAATGGAGCTTACCCATAACCGTTTCATCACAAAATCGCCGAACGGTTTGGTGCGTACATGTAAAGCGCAGGTGATGACGTTTGACGCCGATATATTGACGGCAAATACTTGGAAATGCACATTTAAAGAGGAGCTTGGTATGCCGCACACTTATATTCAAGTGGAAACGATTAATAAATATTCATATGACGGCACAAGCAAAGTGGACGGAGTGATTAATTTAAAATCCGACCCGCTGCGTCCGGAATTGTCTTATTCTATCGCGTACAACGAAAAATGGTCGTATGATAACGGGCGATTTAAGACTGAGACTAAAGACGTAAAGATAAAAAATATAATGAGCAACAACAGCTCCCCCGAAGCTTTTAACGAGATGATGAATCTTGAAGAGGTTTTCAAAGATGGAACGGTGGACGAAATGGAGATGTTATTATTTTCGGAAGACTCTTTCATACTGCATGATTTGTCAAGTCTCGGACAAGAGAGATCAAAATATAGCTGCAAAAGAATCGGCGAAAAATAATTACGCAAAACAGGAACGAAAATGCTGATACTCATAGGAACGTTATATTTTTTTTATGCCGTGCTGAAATTATATATATCGGCGGCGGAGATTAGGTTTGTATCCCATGCCAAAAACTTGCCTGCCGCGATACTCTCAAGCGAAAATTACCAAAAAGCGGCAGAGTATAAAACCGCAAACGAGAAGCTTCACATCGTCTCAAATCTTTATGATTGCGCGCTGTTTTTGTTTTGGGCGGTATTCGGACTAAAAACGCTTGAAGCGTTTTGCATGAATGGGGGCGGAGTGTTTGAGAGCGTTATTTTTGTGATGAGTTTTATTGCCGTAAATTATATAATAACGCTGCCGTTTGACATATATTCCACATTTGTGCTGGATAAAAAATTCGGATTTTCTACGATTAGCGCGAAGACTTATATCATAGACAGCATAAAATCAGCCGCGATTTTTCTTGTTTTGGGAGGGTTGATAATAGCGTTGATATCGTGGATAATATTAACTTTTACATGGTGGTGGCTTTGGTCTTTTGCCGCAGTTTTTGCGGTTATTTTGTTTATAAATATGTTTTATCCCACGCTTATCGCGCCGCTTTTTAATAAATTTACTCCGCTTGAAAACAGCGAACTTAAAAGCTCCATTGAAGGCTTAATGCAAAAAGCGGGACTTAAAAGCTCGGGTATATTTACGATGGATGCAAGCAAGCGCGACAATAGACTAAACGCTTATTTCGGCGGGCTTGGCAAGTCAAAAAGAGTGGTTTTATTTGATACTTTGCTGAAAAAATTAAATTCAAATGAACTTTTAGCGGTCTTGGGACATGAGCTTGGACATTTCAAACATAAAGATATACTGAAAAATATCGCCGTTACGGCGGCGCTGTTGTTTGCTCTTTTTGCGTTTTTTGGCAATCTGCCAAACGGCGTATATGAAGCGTTTGGGATACGAAGCGGCGCTCACGGCGCGATAGTTATATTTTTACTGCTCTCATCGGCAGTCAGTTTTTTTGTTATGCCGCTTTTTGGCTATCTTAGCCGCAAAAACGAATACAAAGCCGACGAATACGGCAGCGAGTGCGAAAGCAAAGAGGCTTTGGCATCCGCGCTCATGAAGCTTGCCGATGAAAATAAAAGTTTCCCGCGCTCACACTTTTTATATATAGCTTTTTACCATACGCATCCGCCGTTAGTTGAAAGGCTGAAAGCTCTCGGCGCGGACGTTTGATGTCAAGCGTCAAAGAGCTTTTAAGCGAAGGAGCGAAAATGCTTCAAAATGTAAGAAATCCAAAACGCGAAGCTTTTATTTTACTGAAAGAATGGATGGGAAAAGAGGATAGTTTTTTAGTTGCTCATGATGAGATGCATGTAGAAAACGAGGACGGTTTTTTTGAGTGGATAAAACGCCGCGTCAGGCATACGCCTTTAGAATATATCACAAAAAAAGTATCGTTTTACTCAAGAGAATTTGAGATAGAAGAGGGCGTTTTGGTGCCGCGTCCCGAGACTGAAATTTTAGTAGATAAAGCGGCGGAACTCATAAAAGAGTTGGGCGCGAAAAATGTGGCGGAAATTGGCGCGGGAAGCGGCGTGATAAGCATAATGCTGGCTTTATTACTGCCTGATATCAAAGTCAAAGGAAGCGATATAAACGAAAAAGCCGTGATTTTATCGCGCCGCAACGCTAAGAAATTCGGCGTGGAGGAGAGGGCAGAGTTTTGTTTGGCAAGTTATCTTGACGGGTTTGATAAGCCCGACATTATCGTATCAAATCCGCCTTATATCTCTACAAAAGAGAAACTTGAAGAAAATGTGCTGAACGAACCGCACGATGCGCTTTTTGGCGGTATCTGCGGCGATGAAATACTGAAAAATATCGTGTCGCTCTCTTTGAAACTTGGCGGCGTACCGATTGTATGCGAAATGGGTTATGACCAAAAGAGCGGCATGGAGCTGTTTTTTCAAGAGAACGGCATAAAAAACTACTCATTTTATCGGGATTTAGGCGGATTAGACAGAGGATTTATAGTGAAAGGACAAAAATGAAATCATCTTGGCAAAAAAGTTTTTTTATAACGTATCTATTGTTATTGGGGCTTTGTATAGGCGCCGAAATTGCTGTTGGCATGTTGGCTGCTCCTGTTATCTTTTATCCCGATAGTTTTTTGGGTGCTGGTGTATTAAGCCATTTTCAAAGCGGTATTTTAATGACGCAGGTATTTTTAAAATTTAACGTTTTATTAATGCTTTGTATGTTTTTGGCGGCAATATATGAAATATATCTGTATAAAATCAACAAGTATGATTTTGTAAGCGCGGTCATACTTTTTATCGCGTTACTTGGGTCTATGGCGTTTGTTTTATATTTTACGCCCTATATCGTAGAGGCGCAGACTGCAGGCGCACAGGCGACGGCAACGACGGAGTTTAGGAGTATGCATGGCTGGAGCGAGATTGTGATGAAGGCTGTCTTGCTGTCGCAGGTAACTCTATTTTTCAGACGCGTTTGGCTGGTTTTAAAATAACTTATAAAACAAAGAGAAAAATATGGCAACTGTAGACGCTGAACGCAATGATTAATTTATTAATAGAGTAAAACCATTAATATATGAATGGTTTAAGGGGTGAAAGTGTTAAACCAAAAAAGAGACTACGATAAAAATCCGATAGTTATTAAAGATTATAATTATACATTTATAGCGTTGTTTGGCTTAATATTTTTATGTTATGGAGTTTACGCTCTTTTCATGCCTCAGTCCTATTCACCTGCAATATGGAGTATTGCTATGGGTGGAAGCGTTATATGTATATCTTTCTTTTTTAGAGGATACAAAAAAAGAAAAATTATTTTGTCAAATGATTCTATCAAATTTATTAAAAAAAACTATACTTTGCATGAATATAAGATAATAGAGAAGATAAAGCTTAATGAGATAACAGATATAAGAAAGACATATAATGAAATTTCCCATAAAACAGAAATGCCTACAGACTTGCAACATCTTTTTTCTATAACTCTTTTTGTCACCTTGCCGATATTTCATCCATTCTTTATATTGATAAAACTTTTTTTCCATATTTTTAAAGATGGCATATCAAGCTATCGTTTTTTTGACGCTGTCATGATTTTTAACAATGATAGATTAATAAATATACTCCCAACAACAAAAAAAGAATACGAAGATATCAGGATATTTTAAATATAAGAAAATGGTTGGTATTCAAAAAGTTAAAGTATTTTGGAGTATTTTTCTTTTAAATTATAGAAAAAGTATATTATAGACAAAAGGAGAAATGATATGAGCGGCGTTACTCAAGAAAAAAGAAAATGGTATCGTAGTTTTGCAGGATCTCTTACTCTACTCTTACTTTCCGCATCTTTATTTTCCGCAAGCTTTGATTGTAAAAAAGCAACTACTGATGTTGAAAAACTTATCTGTTCAAATGAAGAACTATCACAGCTTGATGATGAATTAAATAAATCTTACAAAGAACTATTGAGCAAAGTCAATGAGAACGATAAAAAAACGATAACACAAGAACAAAGAGAGTGGATAAAGAAGAGAAATCGTTGTAAAGATGCAAATTGTATAAAAGATCAATACGAACAACAACTCTCTTCTTTAAAATATGATAGTTTTATTATGTCGTACTCAAAAGACAATCAAACAAACACTATTCGTTTTTTCCCCAAAGTTATACTTTCACATATAATTTCTTACGTAACGCAAACACCGGTTCCAAATACAGACCCCGTTTGCAAAGCTTATGTTGAAGCGTTAAATGCCAATCCGCTTATTATCGATGAAAATTTTAATCAAAGATTTTTCATAGCGCCAATACAACCGAATTCTATAGAATTCACTTATCCAAATTGGGAACAATGGGATATTTACGAGTATAAAGATATTTATTTGAAGTATATAGCTTGGAATGTCTATGGTAAAGACAAAGACTATTTTGACAGCAGATACACAACGGCAAGAGCGGCAAACGAAAGTTCTTGGTTTACAAAAGACGATGAAAATGAGCGGCTTAGGGAGTCAAGAAGAAGCCAAGAAGAGATGTATTATGCGAGATTTGATATAGATAACGATGGAAATATAGACGATGTTTTAAGAAAGTTTAGTGATAAATTGACAGGCGCAAGGTATAAAAGTTATTTTTTTAAATCTCATTTGATGACATTTAAAGGAGAGCCTGAAAAATCTTTCAAATATAAAGACAATAAGTTAAATGCACAATTTGAGTGGGGGAGATATATTTACGATGTTTTCTTTTATAAAGGAAAAACCTATATAAAGCAGCTAACATACGATTTGGTTGAATATGGATTTTCATATATGACAATACATGAGTTTGACGATAAGCAAAAGTTGGCAATATTATGCCTGATAGTAAATGAAGAATGATAAAGAAGAGGAATAAACAATGTTAAGCAATACACATGCATTAAACAACGAGACTTTAAGCGACGCTCTTTTTAGAGTTATTGCTGATGGTGAAGATTTTAGAAATGCGCCTTACTTTGATACGGCAAATCCTCCCCGCGCAACTAAGCGGTTTTGGTAACTTAACAGATAAAACAGCATAAATGAAAATGAATACTCTTCGCGAAAATTAAAGGATATTTATGAAAAAGACTTTAACTGTCCTAATGTTGATTTTAACTTCTGCTTTCTCCGCAAGCTTTGACTGCTCTAAAGCAACTACAAACGTTGAAAAACTTATATGTTCAGACGAAGAGCTTTCACAGCTTGACGACGAATTAAATAAAGCATATAAAGAACTTTTGAGCAAAGTCAATGATAATGATAAAAAAATGATAATACAAGAACAGAGGAAATGGTTGAAAGAGAGAGCTTTTTGTAAGGATGATGTATATTGCTTAAGACTTTTTTGTTTGGAAAAGACTAATAAGTTTTTGTCGCAATTGAGAACTCTAGTTGATAGAAAATCCATAACCAACAAAATATTAAAACTACAAAAGATAGAACATTACCCTACTTACGCTGAAGTTTTGGAAGATAAAAATATCTCTTTTTCAAAATCTTCTGATAGAAATTTATACTCAAACGTTCGTCCTGCTAATAACTTTCAATTAATAGGCGGAACTAAAAATCCTATTTGCAAAGAGACAATCGCTTTATTTAATGAAGAGGGAACTTATAAAATTGATACAAATTGGACTAGTGCACGAATACCAGAATCAAGGCCTGAGGATAGCGATTATCTGTTTTGGTATTTAGATAATTCAGGACTTGTTCTATGGGAAACATTGGGAGAAAATATAAATAATAATGTTATTCCATCAAATAGAACTTCTAGTAAGAATCTTCAATATATTGAAATTGATATAGATAAAGATGGCAAAAATGAATATGCCTATCGCTTAAGTGGCATAACAAGAAGTATCGGTTGGCAAAAAATACGAATATTTAATGAAAAATTACAAGACAATATAGCCTCTCTTGAAAAATATAAGGTGCAATGCAAAAAAATTTATGGACAAAACAAATGCAATGATAATATAAGCATAGCAAGAGAAGTGGTTAATGATGGTGGATATCAAAAAGAGTGGCAATCCACAGAAAATATGCATAAAGCCATAAACCGAATTGTTTATGATCAAAAATCTTTAGATATTTTATATCTTGATAATAGTATAGCATTATCGAGATACATAGGGCTTGGTATAGAATTTGGAATAGAAAATTATTTGAATTTATATAAAACTAAATATGGTATTATTTTAGTATCTACCCCATATATATATATCGGAAGTAATTTTACACCGGAATTTTTAGTCTTTTCATTACATCGCAACAAACTTGCGACTTTAGAATGCATTATGATGCCAAAAGAGTGGCAATAATAAAAAATATTTAAGGAGTTACAATGGCAACGGCAGAAGAGAGTTTAGGGACACTTCATGAGAATTATAGTGATTATACTTTGAGTGGCGCTACGACAGGAACAAGAGTGCCATCAAATTTTGAAGAGTGTTTATTGTGGACACTTGAACATTCTGAAAATGAATATTACAATGCAAGACGTTTGCATGATGCTGATGGTTTAACAATTGGTTATGGGTTTGATTTAGAGAATGCTGAGGGAACAACTGCTCAAAAAATAGGACTATTAGTATATGGCTTAACAAGTGGAGCTACTACAGACCGCAATAGCACTTTGATAACTAATGAACAGCGTACAGGCTTGACTTTAATAGAAAATTTTATAAATGGAAATGGAACTTTAGATAGAGACGATATAGTATCTATGGCGAGAGGACAAAGACCTGCAGGTACTACTCAAGCTCAAGTTGATGCTATAGCCAGTATACAATTTACGCAAGCTCAAGCCGAAACTGTTTTAAGAGCATTGCTTTATGGCAATGAAGGTGGTATAAGAGAACAAAATAGTTATATATACCTAACACGCAATTTGCTTAGTAGGCGAGGTGATATTGACAATTTCCCAGAAAGCACAGAACTAGTAGCCCTTGTTGTAATGCGCTTCAGAGGTGATCTTTATGGTAATGTTATTCAAGAAACTATTGATAATGATAAAAATTCTTATGTGCATCGTGCCGCATTTTGGTTTTCTATAATTCAAAGGTTACAAGTTCAAACTAGCAATAATCTGATAGACCGTTTAAATCGCAATTCCCAAATGTTCGGCATTCTTCCAAGCGATGTTACCGAAGCAGACCATGAAAATGTTTTAAAAGCGGCATCTCTTTTGTATAGAGAGCATTTAGAGACAGCGCTTGGTTTTGAGACAA
>JAIRNE010000067.1 GCA_031258205.1 Campylobacteraceae bacterium | reverse complement strand
ACGCCTTTAAATATCTCCGTGATGGGCTGCGTCGTAAATGCTATAGGCGAAGCAAAAGAGGCTGATGTTGCGATAGCTTACGGAAAAGGAAACGGGCTTATTATAAAAAAAGGCGAAATTATCGCTAAAGTAAGCGAGAGGGATTTGGTGAAGAGATTTTTAGAAGAGGTAGAAATGGAAGCTTCAAAGGAGAGATTTAATGGTTAATCTGCATAATATCAATATAGAGCGTTCGATTTTAAGCTCTATTATATTTAACCCGACACTTTTTGAAGAGGTTTCTTCGAGGTTGAAACCGACCGATTTTTATCTGCCTGCTCACAAAAATATATTTGCGGCTATGATAACTTGCGAAAGAGAAGAACTGCCGATAGACGAGGAGTTTTTGAAAAAAGTTTTGAACCGCGATGGAAATTTTGACGAAAACGTTATGCTGGATATACTCTCCACAAATCCTTTAACCGCCGTCAAAGCTTACACTGAAGAGATAAAAGATAAAGCCGTTAAAAGGGAGCTTATCGCTTTGACGGGAACGATAAACGACAGCGCGGTGGAGAAAGATTTGCCCGCGCGCGAAGCTGTGGATATCGTACAGCAAGAGTTATATAAAATCACGCAGGAGTCCGGCGAGAAAGAGTTTAGAGAAGCTCATGAAATGACGCATGCCACGCTTGAGCATATCAAAGAGATGAAAGCCAGAGGCAACACTATGATAACGGGGCTTGATGTGGGATTTTACAATCTCAACAAGCTTACGACAGGATTTAACAACGGCGATTTTATAGTTATCGCGGCGCGTCCTTCTATGGGAAAAACGGCGTTTTGTCTAAATATCGCAGGACACTGCCTTGAAAACAATAAAGGAGTTGCGGTGTTTTCTTTGGAGATGCCGGCTGAACAGTTGATGTTAAGAATGTTGAGCGCGAAAACGTCTATACCGCTTCAAAGCCTTAAAATCGGAAATCTTGAAGACGAAGAGTGGACAAGACTTTCAGACGCTATAGATGATTTTTCAAGAAAGAAATTTTTTGTAAATGATCAAGGCAATATCAATATACATCAAGTGCGCGCACAGCTTAGAAAATTAAAAATGAAACATCCCGAAATTTCACTTTGCGTTATAGACTATCTGCAGCTTATGACAGGAGGAGGCGCCGGTAAGGAGCGGCATTTGGAAGTGAGCGAAATCAGCCGCGGATTAAAACTTTTGGCGCGCGAACTTGATATGCCTATAGTCGCGCTCTCGCAATTAAACAGGAGTCTTGAAAGCAGAGACGATAAAAGACCGATGTTAAGCGACCTTAGAGAGTCGGGCGCGATTGAGCAGGATGCGGATATTATACTTTTTGTTTACAGAGGCGATATTTATAAAGAGCGCGAGGAAAAAGAGCGCGAGGAAAAAGCAAAAAGAGACGGCAAAGAGTACAAAAGCACATTTGTCAAACGACCAATAGAAGACGTGGAAATCCTTATCGGTAAAAATAGAAACGGACCTATCGGTACGGTAGAGGTTGTATTTCACAAAGCTTATACGAAGTTTGCCGATAAGATGGCGGCGGAGACGGCTTATACCGTGAGCAGGATAGAGTAGGCGCGGTATGAAGCCGTATTTGCCGCTGTTTCAAAAGAGATTTGAAATGGCGGCGATTTTGGCGATTTTGGGCGTAATACTTTTAGCTAATATCGCTTTTAAATATGCCGATTTTTTGGAGTTTAAAAGTTATGCATGGGCGACATTTCGCGGAGATTTGGTAAATATCGTGCCGCTTGTCGCAAAAGACGGCAGAAGTTACAAAAGACTTTATGTCAAAAACGGTGACGGCGTTACGCTGACGACTGCATATTTTGCCAAAGACGAATTTAAATTAAATATGCGTGTCGGATTTCGCGTCAAAACGGACGAGGTTGATTTTCTCTCTTTTTTAAAGCGCAGATTTTACGCGCAGTCGGTTTTGGCATGGGCAAATGAGCCTGAAGATAAATTAAGAGCCAAACTTTTTAACGCTATTGCTTCTCAACATGAAGAAAATCTTACAAAAGAGTTGTTCGGCGCGCTCTTTTTGGCTGTTCCCATATCAAAAGAGCTGCGAGACAGCGTACAGCTTTTGGGTTCTGCGCATATAATAGCCATAAGCGGGTTTCATTTGGGCATAATATTTGGTTTTTTGTATGCTCTTTTGAGTGTTCCTTACCGCTTTTTTCAAAATAGATATTTTCCGTACCGCAACGCGCGCTGGGATATTTCGCTTGTCGTGTTTTTATTTCTTGGCTTCTATTTGTGGCTGATTGATATGACGCCTTCTTTTTTGCGCTCTTATGTTATGGGAGTTATCGGATTTTTATCTCTTTGGCGCGGGGTCAATCTTGTCAATTTTGAATTGCTTTTTTTGTGCGCCGCATTTTTGACAGCGTTTTTTCCTCATTTGGCTTTTAATGTTGGATTTATCCTCTCATGCTTTGGCGTATTTTTTATATTTGTATATGTGCGCCATTTTGGAGATAGATTTAGAGTTTGGCAAAGTGTTGTTATTATCAACGTTTGGCTCTTTTTGGCAATGACGCCTTTAGTTCACTACTGGTTTGACATGCTAAGCATAGCGCAGTTTGCATGCATACCGCTAAGTTTGCTGTTTGTCGTTTTTTATCCCGTAGAAGCGGTATTGCATATAATCGGACAAGGCGGAATATTGGACGGTTTTATTATGAATCTTTTAAATGTAAAAGCGTACAACGCGGAGGTAAAAACCCCTTTATGGCTGTTGGCTATTTATATCGTTTTTTCGCTTGGGGCGGCGCGCAGCAGGATTTTTATGCTCCCCTTGATTGTTTTGGGCGGCGGCTTCTTTCTTTTTCTCTAACAGCAGATAGCATACTCTAACGCCGTATAGAAATATTACCCATGAGATATATACCCATACAAATAAAAACAGTACTACGCTAAATGGACCGTATATTGTTTGGTAGATTTGGTTGTGAGTGGCATACAATACAAAAAGAGTTTTTGAAATATACCATATTAATGACGCTAAAAATGACGATATTGCGCCGGCTTTTACCGTAACTTTTGCGTTTGAGGATATCATATAAACGGTAAAAAACAGCGTCCAAACAACAAGATACGGAAATACGGCTAAAATATTTATATTGCTGCCGTAACCTTCTAAAAAATTTTGTATGATTTTGGACAGGTAAAATGAGACGCCAAGCAATATAGGCGCTAATGTTATAAGCGTCCAATATGACGAGAGCGAGTGCCAAAATGAACGCGGATTTACATGCATAATTTTATTGAAAATGCCCTCGTAATCTCTAAAAAAGAGTATGGAAACGATAAGCATAGTTACAAAACCAAATATCCCAATCTGCGTTGTATTGCCTAAAAATTTGTCTATATATTCGGAGATAATTTCGGGATTTGACGGCGAAAGCGAGTTAAAGATAAACTCTTTTATCATATTGTAATGCTCGTCAAAACTCGGCAGTTTGGTAACTATAGAGAAAGTCAAAAGCAGTACGGGGATAGTCGAAAGCATAGTGTGAAAGCTAAGGCTTGAAGCGTATGTCATCAAATCTTTGTCGTTTAGCCTGTTTAAAAGCGCGTAAAATTTTTTGATTTTTTGCAAAATATTCATGACTTACCTGTCGTTATATGCCCATCTTATAAGGATTTAGTATATTATTGGGGTCAAACGCTTTTTTTATGGAGGCAAAAAGATTCATTTCGGCATCCGTGAAAGCTAAACGCATAAAAGGAGCTTTTGAGATACCGATACCGTGTTCGCCGCTTAACGTACCTCCAAGTTCAATTGCCGCTTTAAATACCTCTTCTATAGCTTTGTGCCCAAGTTCTAACTGCTCTTTATTGCTGCCGTCCACCATGACGTTTGTGTGGACATTTCCATCGCCGGTGTGACCAAAGCAAGGAATTAGCAGATTGTATTTTTTTGAGATTTTGCCTATCTCGTCAAGAAGTTCAGGCAATTTACTGCGCGGGACGGTAACGTCTTCATTTAGTTTTTTACTGCCGTAAATTGTTATGCTTTGCGAACATGTACGTCTTGCAAACCATAAATCTTTTGCTTCGTTTTCGTCTTTGGCTA
>JAIRNE010000094.1 GCA_031258205.1 Campylobacteraceae bacterium | reverse complement strand
AAAACTTCTTTTGCAGTCTGTAGAGATGTTCCCATCTTGGCTGAACAGAAAACCATGGTATATCATGTCCTCCGAAAGTAAGTCCCACACTGTCGTCTAAAGCTTTTTCTATCTCTTTTGTTCTTTGTTGCTGTTCAACGCTTAACGTTTGATTTTTATCTTCGCAGATAAATCCTTCGATAGATGTATTTGAAGCTGGTTTAAAATCATTTCCGTCATAATACATGACTATCTGTAAAATAGCATATGTTAAAAATAACAATGAGGTTATGATAACTATAATCCTAACGCCTGTATCTATCGTTTTTTTCTTTACAAAAAACAGTATCAATATCGCTGATATTACTGCAATTAACAGTTCAAGACCCAATCCGTTCATGGTTTTCTCCTTATGGTTTTATTGATGGTAAATGTTTTTATTTAGGTGTAGCAAAAGCATTACCTGCCATAAGCAGCATTAAAAAACAAACACTCACCCACCAACTAAAAATATTTTTAGCTCCTTTCATATTGTATCCTTTATATTAATTTGGAAAAACCAGCGTACGCCGCACCGCTTGTTCAATACTTTGTTTTATAAAAAACTCAAAAAGATAGTTAGATAGATTTTCACCGCCTACCCAAAAGGTTTTTGTTTTTAAGACAATCTTAAATTATTGCAATTTTCTTATACTGTAACTAAATTGCTATTAAGACTGTATTAAAAACATTTATATCTTTAAATCTTATCTCTATAATTTTGTTATCTATTCCATTATTACCATTATGTACTTCAAAGTCATCTCCATACTTTGCACTGACTTTAGCCGTAAAGCTTAAGTTGTCTTTTGGAGAGGTGAAGTTATACTTGCCATTATTGAGAATACCCAAAGCTATAGTATTATTGTTGTCATTATCCATAATAACTATATTAGCTCCGTCTAAAGGTAAAAAAGAGGTATAACTGTCATCAATCGGCCAGTTAACCTCCAAGTCGACCGTATCGCCTGTTTGAGGTTTGCTTGAAGGGATTACATTAAATAGTCTTGAAGTTGGAGAGGGTTTGATAGGATATTTATCATAATATCTTATTAATAGCTGTTCTTTAGCATCCATCAGAATATCATGAAGTCTCTCTTCCTCCTCTTTTGAAAATGTTTGTCTAAGTGTCCCGCTTTTTATCTTCTCTTTTTTGTTTAAAAGTTTATTGTATTCCATATCGGTTTTTTTAAGGCTATTGTCTGCTGCTGCTGCTGCTGAACCACTGTCTCTTGCAAAAAACACTTCCCCCTCAAATGCAAAGATACCAAGAGAACTTGTTCCGACTAAACTGCTCTCATTATTCCAAAACCTCTCTCCATCAGGAGCTTCAATAGTTATGCGGGCTTTAATATCAAACTTACCCTCTTTCATAACGGTTATAGGAACATATACTTTATCTGGAACACTATTCGCATCAAACGTAACTTTCCCTGCCTGTATGAAGTCGTTATTAACGTCAAACGTAACTATTGCTGATTTCATATGTCCTACATGGGTAATAAGTACAGGTATAAGAGCTGTCTCTCCTATCTTAACATGTTCATTTGTCTGCACGTAAATCGTGGGACCCATAAGAGGTTTTGAAACAGCGGCGCTAACCATAAAAAACATAAGCAATAAGACAGTAAACTGCCAACTCATAATCTTTTTAAACTGTTGCATGTTAAATCCTTTAGTAAATTACTTAACATCATAAAGTGACTAAGATATCACGCTGTTTACCTATTTGCCCTAACTAAAATACTTTTAATTCTTAAATAATAAATTATATATTACTTAAACTATTAATAATATTAGTTTTAAAGATTAATTTTTATAAGATTGTCTTTTGGAGAAGCAAAACTGTATTTACCGTTATTTAAAACGCCGCTTGATATTATAGAAGCAGCATTATCATCGGAGTAGAGTAATAAATATCACGATTTAAAGTTTTAAATTTTCTGTTTCATTGCAAGCTGTCATAAATTGCTCTTAAGATATTTTACAGCTATAGGTTTGTCATAATTTATCGCTATTTGTATCCAATAAGATATACAATAGTATTTTACTTGGGATTTATAAATATAAAATTTTACTCTCAAATGTCCTTTATCACGCTAAAGTGCGTAAAGAGATAAAAAATAATTCATATAAAGTATATCAAAATACTTGACAATAAATGGTTTTTTGCCTATAATGCCGCATCTCAATATTTTTGGGATTTGTAAATACAAGAAGGGCACAATGAGGCGAATTTCCAAAGAAGCGGACAGATTGGTTTTAAAAATATGCACGCGTCCGATTAGCCGTTTAATAAAGGATAATGATGAGTGAAAATATACAGCCTTATATCAAAAAAGCTTTATTTATACTATCTGCATTGACGGCGGTTTATGGCATTATCACAGCTTTTTGGGATATAAAAGCGCTTATAACGCTCTTGTTGATATCGGCTCTGTTTGTCGTCATCTCTTTTAATATTCCAAAGCATTCCTCAAAAAATCTAAAGTCTGCGCTTTTTCTTGCCGCCGCGGCAATAGCCTTTTTTGGCGTATTGTTTGCATTTGCAAATGCGACAATCGGCGTAACGCTCTTTTTTATATCCGGACTGCTTATCTTAGCGGCTTTAAACGTCGAGGCTTTTAACATAAAGCAGACTGCCGTAAGCGTTGTACTTTTTTTCATACTCTTTTTTATATCTGTCAAACTTTATCAAAATCCAAGCTTAGTAACAGCATGGATAGCTCTTATCGTTTTTACCGCGATAGCGGTATTTGCAAACAAAATAAACGTTATACTTTTTTTGATACTGTTTTTTATACTCGTAGCTCTTTATCAAAATCAAAACCACTCTCTTGTCTGGGTATCGCTTATCATTTTCACTATAATAACGGCGCTTACGAACAAGATAGGATACCAAAAAAGCAATCCTAAACTTCCCGGCTTTGGCATAAGTTTGGGACTCTCTTTGACGTATATGTCGTTTCTCATACTTATCCCTCTAAGCGCGCTTGTTCTTTACTCTACGCAAATGCCGTGGGAAAAGTTTTTGGAGACATTAACAGACCCAAGAATCACAACGGCTCTTAAAATCTCTTTTGGGGCAAGTTTTACAGCCGCTATTATAAATTGCTTTTTTGGGCTTATCATCGCATGGGTTTTAACAAGATACGACTTTTGGGGTAAGCGCATAGTAGACTCCGTCATAGACTTGCCTTTTGCCGTGCCAACGGCGGTAGCGGGTATATCGCTGGCATATATATTTTCGCCAAACGGGATTTTAGGAGAGTTTTTACAGCTGCTCACAGACAAACTGCACCTCTTGTCGCCCTATTTTGGATTTTTAGAGACTGTGGATTTGAATGTCGCTTACTCAAAAATAGGCATAGTCATAGCGCTTGTATTTATAGGACTTCCTTTTATCGTGCGCACGGTTCAGCCCGTCATAGAAGAGCTTGATAAAGAGTTGGAAGAGGCGGCAAGCTCTCTTGGCGC
>JAIRNE010000068.1 GCA_031258205.1 Campylobacteraceae bacterium | reverse complement strand
TAACGCCGCCGTGGTCTCTGTAACTGTTTGCCCAGCCGCAAAGCGTAACTTCTTTATTTATATCATTTTCACCTAAATGTGTACAATAGTGGCTTCTCAAAACGGTTCCTTTTGATTTTTAAAAAGTTAATAGTATATCAAACTCTTTCTTTAAGACTGCTAATTTTAAGCGAAATCCTATTTTGGGCACGAAACCGTAATTTGCCGCTAAACAAAAAAATGGTACTATTTTCATTTTAATAAAGGTTTTTGATGAATTTTTACCAATATAAAGACGGATACAGATATACAAGCGATGTGATGTTTTTATATGATTTTGCGCGAAATTTACGACCAAAAGGAGATGTTCTTGACGTCGGATGCGGATGCGGCATTTTGGGACTGTTATTAAAGCGCGATTTTCCGTCCATTGATTTGACGATGATAGACATACAAGAAGAGCACATCTTTTTAGCGGATAAAAACAGAAATTTCAACGCCTTGAGCGCAGAGCTTATTTTGGGCGATTTTACAAAATACGAATTTGATAAAAAGTTTGATTTTATCGTATCAAATCCGCCGTTTTATCATGAATTTACAAAAAAAAGCGAAGATAAAAGACTAAAAGTCAGCCGCTATGCTGACTTTTTACCTCTGAAAAATTTTTTCAACAGCGTTGCGCAAAACCTAAAACAAAAAGGCTCTTTTATATTTTGCTACGATGCAAGGCAGCTGGAGGATATATTTACCGCCTGCGGAAACGCAAAAATTAAAATCTGCGATATATGCTTTGTTCATTCTAAAGAGGGCAGGGAGGCTCTGCTGGTACTCATTCATGCAAAAAAAGATTCAAAATCATACGCCAAAATCCACCCGCCGATTTTTGTATTTGACGGGGAAAATTACGCAAAAAAGACTAAGGATATTTTTCAAAAAGCCGACAGCAGGAGCGTAGATTGCGAATAATCAAAAAAGATGGATTTAATTACATTTTTGACGCAGACGCCTGCAGTACATGTAAAGGCAAATGCTGTACAGGTAAAAGCGGGTATATTTGGATACAAAAGAGTGAAATTTTGGCTCTCGCGTCATTTTTAAAGATAAAAGTTGAGGATTTTATACTACAATACCTCTCTAAAATAGGTTTTCGCTATACTCTCAAAGAGGTACCGTTTGAAGACGGTTTTGCGTGCGTGCTGTTTGATACCGAAAATTACAGATGTAAAGTTTACGACGCAAGACCTTCGCAGTGTCGGAGTTTCCCTTTTTGGGATTATTGCGACGTAAAAGAATTGGAGGAAGAATGTATAGGTATATTGCCGCTGTAATTTTATTGTCCGCTTTATGTTTTGCTAATCAAAACGGTACAAAAGAGAGATTGCATGAAGTCTCGCATGTTGCCAACGCTTCAAAAAATGAAAACGGCACAAAAGAGAGATTTCATGGTGAAGATTTTCTGATACTGCAGGCTTTGGATGCGCAAAGAAGAGGCGAGGGCAATATCTCAGGCGCGCTCTATAAAGAGCTTTACGAGAAAACTAACGATGAGATGTATATTAAAAACTCTATACAACTCTTTTTGAGCGTCAACAATTGGAATGAGGCAAAACCTTTGATTCAAAGAGGACTTGAGAAGTATCCGGAAGATAACGATTATGACCGTTTTTATATAGCGTTAATCGTCAACGAAGGCAACATATCAAATGCGCTAAAACTTGCCGAAGAACTTGTAAAACGCGAAAAATCGGCACAAAATATGCAGCTTTTAGGAGCGATATATTTTTACAAGCAAGAGTATGATATGGCGTTGAAATACTTTGAAGGAGCGTACAATCTTGCCGCAAGCGAACATCTTTTGATACAAATAGCTGAGTTATATATCAAGCTCAACCAAACTTCAAAAGCGTTAGCGCAGCTTGAAACTTACGCAAGGCTAAACGGCTGTACAAGATTGGTCTGTTACAAACTTATAGAGATTTACGGTAAAGATAAAAATATAAACGGCGTTTTAAATGTCTATAAAAAACTCTATACCGCTTTTAAAGAGAGCAATGAGGCGCAAAAGATATTTGAGATATTGATGTTTCAAAATAAACAAAACGAAGCGGTAGAATTTTTAGAAGAGAGCGGCTCAAATCCAGACCTTTTGATGGAGATGTATATTTTTCAAAAACGCTACGATAAAGCGGTGAAATTAGCAGACGCGCTTTATCAAGAGACAAATGAGAGCGAATATCTGTTGAAAACGGCAATTTACGAATACGAAGGCGCGCAAAATAAAAGCGCGGTTTTGCAGTCGGTATCCGAAAAATTTGAACGCTTCATTAACGACGAAAGCGACGCTTTATACTTAAACTATTATGGTTATCTTTTGATAAATCATGACATGGATATCGCCAAGGGGATAGATTTTGTGCAAAGAGCGCTGAAGTTTGAGCCTGATTCTCCGTATTATCAAGACTCGCTTGCATGGGGACTTTATAAACAAAACAGATGTCAGGAGGCTTTGGAGATTATGAAAAAAGTACTTGAAAAGCTGAATGATAAAGAGGTAATGGAGCATTTTGAGGCAATGAAAACGTGCGAAATTAAAAATACGGAAACAAAATGATACTTGACGAAATAATCAAAAAAACGAAAGAGGAGATAAAAAAACGCAAGAGCGATTTTCCGATGGAGTGGCTGGGACGTTCTCTTGCATATAATAGTTTTGCGCCACGCGATGTGAAGCCTTATCTTCGCGCTACCGAACAAAACCCTTACCGCATTATCGCAGAGGTAAAAAAAGCAAGCCCCAGCAGGGGAGTGATTAGGGAGGATTTTGACCCCATAGCTATAGCGCAGGCTTACGAAGCCGGCGGCGCGGATGCATTGTCGGTATTGACCGAGCCTCACTTTTTTCAGGGCAATCTTGAGTATTTAACGCAAATACGCCGTTTTGTAGGCACGCCGTTACTGCGAAAAGATTTTATTGTTGACGAGTATCAGATTTTGGAAGCAAGCGTATATGGGGCTGATTTTGTGCTGTTAATAGCTAAAGCGTTAGATAAAAAATCGCTTTCGCATTTGCTTGAATTTACGCGAAAATTAGGACTTGAAGCGCTTGTGGAGATACATGACAAAACAGACCTTTTAAAAGCCGTTGCCGCAGGAGCCGACATCATCGGCATTAACCATAGAAATCTTGAAACGTTTCAGATGGACATGAGCCTTAGTCAAAAACTGCTGCCGTTTATACCGCAGGGTAAAATCATAGTTGCAGAAAGCGGACTTAGCGATAAAGAGACGATAATAAATCTCTCAAAAGCAGGTATAGACGCCTTTTTGATAGGCGAACATTTTATGCGCCAAAACGATATCACGCAAGAGTTGAAACAACTAAAAGAAGTTTGATTTTGATAACAAAGCGTGAAAAAGAGATATATATCATAACTCTTATAGGTGCAATAGTCAATATTTTTTTAGTTGCGTTGAAGCTTATAGCAGGGTTTGCGGGGCATTCTCATGCTATGGTAGCGGATGCCGCACATTCGTTGTCTGATTTAGTTACGGATTTTATTGTGCTTATGTTTGTGAAACTTTCATCCCGCCCAAGCGACGGCGACCATGCATACGGACACGGCAAATTTGAAACATTAGCGACTTCTATAGTCGGATTTATACTTTTATCTGTTGGTCTGGCTATATTTTTAGACGGCGCAAAATTAGTTGCGGCATACTTTAACGGCGAAACTTTACATGAACCTAAAATGATAGCTTTTTGGGTTGCTCTCATATCTATATTTTTTAAAGAGACGCTTTATTGGCAGACATATATAAAGGGCAGGGCGATAGAAAGTCCCGTAGTTATGGCAAACGCTTGGCATCATAGAACGGATGCATTCTCTTCCGTAGCCGCCGCTGTCGGCATCGGCGGAGCTATATTTTTAGGCGAGAAATGGCGCGTGTTAGATCCTGTGATGGCTGTAGCGGTAAGTCTGTTTATCATCTATGTAGCCGTAAAATTTATTAAATCTTCCATTGATGAACTGTTAGAAAAATCGCTTCCTTTGGAAACTCAAGAGGAGATAATAACGCTCATTAAGACAATAGACGGCGTAAATGACCCGCATGCTCTAAAAACGCGTAAAATCGGCAGCAATATCGCTATAGAAGTGCATTTGCGTTTTCCAAAAGATATGAGCGTGGAAAAAGCGCACGACATCGCTACCGAAGTAGAAAACAGACTGAAAGAAAAATACGGCAGCCAAACGCACGTCATAACGCATATAGAGACTTTAAAAACAGCAACGTTGTAAGCCGAAGAGTGTTGGGTAATGCACATATGGAGACTTTGAAAACCGCGCGGTAAATACATCGTTTTCGCCGCTATGCTCTGCATGTAAAGCTTTAGAATAAAAACTATCCCCGTCATTGCGAGCGACCAGCGTGAGCGTGGCAATCCAGACGCGAAGCGTTACATGTTTTTAATTCAAATCACAGGGTTCTATTTTAAAAAACAAAACTAACCATTATTTGTAATTCCTCTGGATTGCTTCGTCAGTCGCTCCGCTCCCTCCTCGCAATGACGGAGAGGGTGATGCAATGATATGAAACGGCATGAATTGTGGGTCAAGTCCACAATGACGGATGAATATGTCATTGCGAGCAAACGAAGTTTGCGTGGCAATCCACATGTAAAGCCCAACTCTCCGTCATTGCGAGCGACCAGCGGGAGCGCGGCAATCCATAAAAAATAAAATAATCTCAAATTACTTCGTTTTAATTTTTCCAATTTGAACATTTGAAACGCTTACATGTTGTATGGATTGCTTCGTCAGTCGCTTCGCTCCTTCCTCGCAATGACGGAGGAGGCGTGGATTGCCACATCGCTAAAACTCCTCGCAATGACGGAAAAAAGGTGGTTTGCAATGACGCAAAGGGATGCAATGACGGAAAAAGCAGGCGTTTTGCCGCGTTTGCAATGACACCGTCATGAGACTTTTTTTAAAAGACGATACGTTTGCGGCTGCGAAACGGCACGGCGAAGTGTCTTGACGCTTTCGTTTTAGTCCTTTATCCACAGCGGCAATTTTACTTAATTTTAAAGGCTTCCTATTCGGACGTTCTGGCAAACTCTTTGTCCACAGTGACAGTTTGGTTTTATCATTTATCTGCCTGCTTGTTTTCCAAAAACAGACTTTGTGCAGAGTATAAAAGATGTATATCGTTTTCTTGCATAATTCTATTGACTATCTCTTTCATCACTTCGCTTTTGTGTTTTAATATCTCACGGTAAGGCGATACATACCATACGCCCATTACTATGCCGTTTCCATGCGCACTTGGGTAAAAAAACACTTTTGGGTACGGAGTCATATTTCTAAGAGTGTAACGGCTTTTTAGAGCGTCGTACTGTTTTTTTGCCATTTCGGTAAATCTGCTTGTTATAAGCTCTGCGCTCTCAAGTCCGATTTTTTCGGCTTTTGCGAGATTGCTATCATATGTCATTCTTATCTCTATCAA
>JAIRNE010000054.1 GCA_031258205.1 Campylobacteraceae bacterium | reverse complement strand
ATTTTTCTTTGAGACGCATTTTAATCCATGCGAAGCGCTTTGCGACGGACCAAATATGCTTGATTTGGAAGAGCTTGACGTCGTGATACAATCTATCAAAAAGATACAAAATGCGCTTAAGTAGTGTAGTTTATTCTGTTATTCCCGCGCAAGCAAAGTAATCCGGCAACGCGAAGCGTTAAATATTTTAAGTTTTTTGACTAAAACTTACAGATTTTTATTTTAACAAAATACATGTGTGGACTGTTTCGCTCGCAATGACATAAATGGAAGGCAGGTAATCTGCCTTCCAAAATCTTAAAATCCTGCAAATATAGATAGTCATGACTATCTATTATCTCTACTTTATCTCTTACAAATCCTGCCAATAAAAATATGGCAAGCCGTTGTTTTTAACTCCATTGTTATCTATTGTCCATGGATGAGTGGCATTATCTCCAAAATTCCAGTTTAAATCTACCGCATAAGTTGATTCGGCTTTAAAATCATCTATGGTTTTACTTATGCCTTGATAAATTTCACTGCCAGCGTCAGTAAAAGTTCCATGTATATTGGCTAAAGCAAAATTGTTTGTTACTGCCGATGCGTCTTCCATACATTCGGTTGCCGATGGTTTTTGAATGCATCCGACTATGCGATTTGTATGCTGCCCTCCATTGATAGAAGGATTAATAGCGGCGTTGTTTGTTGCGAAACTATTATCCGCAATAAATCCTACTATACCGCCGACAAAGTTGTTGTTAGAGGTGTGGATAACGCTTATATTTCCCGTTGAATAGCTGTTTGTTATATAGCTGTTAGTATAAGCATTCGCCGCTATACCGCCGACATTATTAGTATCCCCGATGATGTTTCCTGTAAAGTAACTGTTTGTTATATTGCTGTCATGAAGATACCCGGCTATGCCGCCGATATGATTGCCGCTGATATTTCCTGTGAAATAACTGTTTGCTATATTGCTGTTTCTGACAATTCCTGCTATACCGCCGATATATTCCTTGCCCTTTATCTCATCTGCTGCCTCAACTCCAAGATTTTTGATTTGAGTGTTCACAGCATAGCCAAAAAGTCCTACAAACTGAGTTGAAGGTCTATTTATCCGAAGACCTGTTATTACATGATTGTTGCCGTTAAAAATACCTGTAAATCGGTTACCGGTATTTCCTATCGGAAGCCAACCTTCATCGCTATCAAAAGTCAAGTTAATATCTTTTGTGAGAACATATTTACCGCTTAGATTATCTCTTATAGCGCTTAATCCCTCTTGGTCGGTTATCTCTGCAACATCATTTACGTCAATATAAAAATTAACATTTTGGATTAAACTGTAATTTTCATAAGCAATATTACCCGCAACTTCAATGCCGTCTGCCGCATATACCGGCAATGTGATTCCAAGTTCATTAACGGCAATATCGGTGATATTGTAATCCTTGCTTGGTTTTGTTACGGAATACGCAACGTCAAGATTGCTGTCTAAAAATGATATTGTGTACTCCAAAGTACCGCTTGTGGTAGAACTGCCTGTACCCGAACCGCCGCCTCCGCAGCCGGTTAGCAGCATTAAAAAGGCTATGCTAATTACCGAGAGAAATTGGGGGGGGGGGGGGTGATTCCAAACTTAGAAAAAAATGAAACGCTAAGTTTAGTCGTTGAAACTAACATGTGAAACTCCTTTAGATTAATTTACAGAAAGTAAAATTCCGAGCATTATAGCAAAAAAATAACATTATATTTATAAAAAACTTCCATTGTCATAAAAAAATAACACAAACGCGAAAACGGCGACTTGTGGCTTAACAAATTTGCAATTTTAAAACTGCGGCTTTGAAAAAGTTTGGATTGATTTTTGCATGGATAATATCTTTTTTTGCGCTAAATCTGCTATAATTGGGCGAATTTTTCACAAAAAGGCAATAACATGAACATAATCGAAGGCATACTTTCATTAAAAGGAAGCGAAAAGGTAGCTATCATAAATGCAAGGTTTAACCATATCATTACCGACAGGCTTGTAGAGGGAGCAAGAGATGCATATTTGCGGCACGGCGGAGATGATAAAAATCTTGATTTGATTTTGGTGCCGGGCGCATTTGAGATACCATTCGCGCTTGACAAAGCTCTTGCAAGCGGTAAATACGACGGCATCTGCTGCGTTGGCGCGGTCATAAGAGGCTCTACGCCGCATTTTGATTTTGTATCTGCCGAGGCTACAAAAGGTATCGCAAATACAACGCTTAAATATCAAAAACCCGTAACTTTTGGAATTTTGACAACAGATACTATTGAGCAGGCGATTGAGCGAGCGGGAAGCAAAGCGGGCAATAAAGGCTTTGAGAGTATGACGGGACTTATCGAGCTTATAAGTCTTTACAGTAAAATCAAGGCTTAATGTGGCGACAAGACGGCAAGTTAGAGAGACTATAATAGGACTGCTGTATGCGCAGGATACGGGAAATGAGAATATCATAAAATTCCGCGATGAGATTTTTGAAGAAAAAAAGATAAGAAATCAGCAAAAACAGTTTGCCGTAGAACTTTATCAAGGGATTTTAGACAATATCGACGAAATAGACAAAGCTATAAACAGATATCTAAAGGAGTGGGAATTAGAGAAAATCGGCATGATAGAGCGCGCTCTTTTAAGGCTTGGCGCGTATGAACTTTTATACACGAAGTTAGATAGCGCGGTTATCATCAACGAAGCCATAGAGCTCGCCAAAGAACTTGGAAATGAGACCAGCTCAAAATTTGTAAACGGCGTTTTGGACTCTATAAAAAAGAGTATCTCATGAAGCTTTGCGTGGCTTTGGATTTGTCGGATGAAAAAGATAATATTTCTTTGGCAAAATCCCTAAAAGGGTGCGAT
>JAIRNE010000092.1 GCA_031258205.1 Campylobacteraceae bacterium | reverse complement strand
ACAGGCGTTTGGTCGCCAAGAAAACTCAACATAAAAGGCGAAACGCTTGGGAATGTGCATTTTGCGATTGACTATCTAAAAAATCCGGAAGTTTACAGCCTTGGCAATAAAGTCATAGTCTTGGGCGCCGGAAACGTAGCTATGGACGTAGCCAGAACTGCCGTAAGACACGGCGTGCGCGAAGTAGTCGTCATGTATAGAAAAGATGAAGAGAGTATGAGCGCGGAAAAGCACGAAATAGAGTGCGCAAAAATAGACGGCGTGAAGTTTGATTTTTTCAAAGAACCGGAAGAACTCACAAGAGACGGGGTCAAATATCGCGTTACGGATGGAAGCGCGGCTGAGGGCTTTTTGGAAGCGGACTCCATTTTAGTGGCGGTTTCGCAGGCTCCAAGAGACTTGATAGTAACAAACAATAAAGGCATTGAAGTTAAAGACAACGGTCTAATCGTAACCGATGACAGCGGCAGGACAACCAAAGAGGGCGTTTTTGCCTCCGGCGATGTGGTAACGGGCGCAAGAACCGTTGTGGAGGCTGTTAGTTTCTCAAAGCGCGTAGCTCTGGCTATGGAAGAGTATTTTTTGAGCAAAGCATAACATATAAATACCGCTAACAGATAAATTCTGTTAGCTTTGACGCGGCAGAAAAAACATAAGGTCTATTTCCCCAAATGTGTGGCTGGTTTTTTCTATGGTTAAACGTTATTTTCAAACATGCGCCGTAATTGCTAAACCCGCGCACAATTGATTTAACTGTCCAAAAGAGTATATTTCATTTTAACCCGCTTCCTCCACCCACTCCGACACCGATATCCCAAAAGAGTGCATATATTTCACTTTAACTACTATTGTCAGCTGCATATATCTTGGACGATTTGACAAATATTTCATCTTTAATGCGATAGCTTCAAAAATATTTGACGAGCGTAAAACCATGTGACTTTCACCCTGATATTAAAAAAACGGCAAACCTATAACAACTTCGGGATTTGAGCGGCGCGCGCTGATATTTTATCCATATCCTAATGTCAAAAAAATGTAGAATTCGTGCTTAAAATAAGAAATTTCGGCAAAAAAACAAAATAAACAGGCGAAGAAAAACTTTCTGCGCCCGTTTTAATTTTCTAAACCGCCATTTTATCTGCCAAAAGCGATAAAAAACAGCTTATAAATAACAATTATGGATTGTTAGCAAAACATTGCGGCTTACATTGTCGCCAAAAACAAGCTCGTCATGAGCATTTGCCCCTGCGGCATAGACTTTAGCGTTGCAAAAGGAACAAAAATTGTTCCGGCGGTAACAGTTTTTGACTTAGTATTACTCTTTATATTGTCATGTCCGCGTCAAAATGCCGTTTTGCGTTTTGCCCAGCCGCGTTAATGTTGCGATTTTTCAAGAAAAATTATTTGCAGGAATGACAATATAGGGTGTCTGCGGGAATTAAGCGCTGTTTTTAACAAAAAGGAATGATATGTATAAACATTGGGGATTTTTGTATTTTTGCAAATATTGCTTCTTGTAAAAACTCTTTATCCGTGCGGGAAAATAAAATAAAAAACAGGCAAAAGTAAAAATAAAATTTCCCAAATGCTCAAAAACCACCTAAAACTCTTGAATTTTTAATTTTTTAGCAGTAAAATTTATATTTTGTTATTAAATTTACGTAAAGAGAGATTTTCATGAAATTTACGCCTTATCTGCCGCGAAGCGTAATGATTTTCAAAAACTATAAATCAAAAATGTTTACAGCCGATTTGTTGGCGGGCGCGACCGTTGCGATTGTTGCTTTGCCGCTTGCTATGGCGTTTGCTATAGCCTCCGGAGTTGAGCCCGAAAAAGGACTTTTTACGGCTATCGTAGCCGGATTTATCATCTCTGCTTTTGGCGGCAGTAGATATCAAGTAGGCGGACCGACGGGAGCTTTTGTAGTGGTGCTTTATGCGGTTATGCTAAAACACGGTTACGACGGGCTTGTGATAGCCGTGTTTTTGGCGGGCATTATGCTTATGTTCATGGGATTTTTCAAGCTTGGAAATATTATCAAATTTATCCCATACCCCGTTACGGTAGGATTTACCGCAGGCATAGCGCTCATTATATTTACTTCGCAGATAAAAGACTTTTTGGGACTTCAGATAGAATCTATGCCCGCTGATTTTGTAGAGCAGATAAAGACTTACAGCCTGTTTATAAAAGATATCTCGCCCGCTTCATTTGCGCTTGGCGTTTTTGGTATTTTTATCATACTTGCATGCAAGCGTTTTTGCCCAAAGATACCGGGTCCCATAATGGTTATTATTGTTTTATCGCTCATTGTATGGATATTTGGACTTAACGTGGATACGATAGGCAGTAAATTTGAAAGTATCCCAAATATGCTGCCAAGTCCCGCCCTGCCCGCATTTTCGCTTGAAAAGATAAGAGTCGTATTTCCGGATGCCGTGACAATCGCTATCTTGGGAGCCATAGAATCCCTGCTCTCAGCGGTCGTAGCTGATGGTATGACAGGAGACAGGCACCACTCAAACAAAGAGTTGGTAGCGCAAGGCTCGGCAAATATCTTGTCGGTGATATTTGGCGGCATAGCCGCTACGGGAGCGATTGCCAGAACCGTGACAAATATAAAAGCAGGCGCGTTCAGTCCGCTTGCGGGTATGTTTCACGCGCTGTTTTTATTGGCGTTCATGTTCTTTTTGTCGTCTTTGATACTGTTGATACCGCTTTGCGCACTTTCTGCCATACTTGTGGTGGTAGCTTG
>JAIRNE010000080.1 GCA_031258205.1 Campylobacteraceae bacterium | reverse complement strand
TCGGTATGGTCAAGACAGCCCCAAAAAGCGATTACATGAAGACCCGATTTTCAGGGGATTGAGACTCATCTCAATCCCCTTTCTTTTTTTATTTATAGTATTACATGAAGACCCGATTTTCAGGGGATTGAGACTGCCTTCGAATACATTTTCCATGTATTTCTCCTATTACATGAAGACCCGATTTTCAGGGGATTGAGACACTACCGCAGTAGCCCTGCTCAAAAGATTTGACAAATTACATGAAGACCCGATTTTCAGGGGATTGAGACCGGACGGATGTCCGTCATCGTGCATCTGACGGCTCATTACATGAAGACCCGATTTTCAGGGGATTGAGACGTTGATGCAGCGTGGGCTTCCAGCGCCGCAAGGTTGGATTACATGAAGACCCGATTTTCAGGGGATTGAGACCCACTCTTGCAGCGTACTCAAGAATTTGGGGGTCGTTAGATTACATGAAGACCCGATTTTCAGGGGATTGAGACTTTCGTGTTCGCCGTAGAGTTTCATCTTTCCCTCCTAATATTACATGAAGACCCGATTTTCAGGGGATTGAGACGCCTCGCGCGAGCGAGGTTGGAAAATTAAAGAACATATTACATGAAGACCCGATTTTCAGGGGATTGAGACTATATAAGAGCTTGCTAAATCTATAAAATTTTATATTACATGAAGACCCGATTTTCAGGGGATTGAGACAGAAAAATTGAGTTTAACAATCAATCTTCGGCTATTACATGAAGACCCGATTTTCAGGGGATTGAGACGAGTGTCCTCTACTCTTAAGAATTTCGCGGATGAATTACATGAAGACCCGATTTTCAGGGGATTGAGACTTTTAGCGTCCGCTATTCCCATTATTACTTCCATAATTACATGAAGACCCGATTTTCAGGGGATTGAGACCTCCTCTCATCTTCTCTAGCCCCTTTCTTTTTTTAATTACATGAAGACCCGATTTTCAGGGGATTGAGACTCTCTTTTTTACGTTTCCAAGCCTGCTTTGGAATTACATGAAGACCCGATTTTCAGGGGATTGAGACTCAAGCGCGTAAAGTCCAATTTCTCTAAACTCCTCCTATTACATGAAGACCCGATTTTCAGGGGATTGAGACGCGAATGTTATTATGTCCCACGCTCTCGCTTCAATTACATGCAGACCCGATTTTCAGGGGATTGAGACCTTAAATTTATTAGGCTTCCCAGAAGCCCTCATGGATTACATGCAGACCCGATTTTCAGGGGATTGAGACTTTAAAATGTTCAGCCCCGTATATTCTAAATATCCATATTACATGCAGACCCGATTTTCAGGGGATTGAGACCCCAAAGCCCGCCGATACCCTCTACAACGTCAATTACATGCAGACCCGATTTTCAGGGGATTGAGACATTTTCATCATCGTCTTTTTCTATTTTTTATACACGATTACATGCAGACCCGATTTTCAGGGGATTGAAACAGATAGTAGCTTGAGTTGTACCTAACACTTTAGATTACATGAAGACCCGATTTTCAGGGGATTGAAACTCTTTAATCCTTTTTACATATCGCTTTACAACGTTCTAATTACATGAAGACCCGATTTTCAGGGGATTGAAACACTTACGACTTCACGCTCTTGAGCCGTAAAGTTGTATTACATGAAGACCCGATTTTCAGGGGATTGAAACTCAAACCCCAACCCCCAAGTTTCGCTATAGCCCTCATTACATGAAGACCCGATTTTCAGGGGATTGAAACTCTGAAATGTAAAAAATAACCCGCTTTTTACGGATTACATGAAGACCCGATTTTCAGGGGATTGAAACAGAAGCCGTGCAGCCCTCTATTGAGGCTTTAATAGATTACATGAAGACCCGATTTTCAGGGGATTGAAACATCAACCTGTTACTTCACTGTAATCCAAAATCGCATTACATGAAGACCCGATTTTCAGGGGATTGAAACTTTGTGTTTAGCTCCTCCGTATAGAAAACGTTTCCGTATTACATGAAGACCCGATTTTCAGGGGATTGAAACTAGGCAGATGGTTTTCATCTTAAGCTCCTTTCTTAATTACATGAAGACCCGATTTTCAGGGGATTGAAACTGTAATCGGCAAGGTCGCCATTTCTCAACGCGCGCATTACATGAAGACCCGATTTTCAGGGGATTGAAACTAAGATTTTCATCTTAGCTCCTTTATGTAATTTATATTACATGAAGACCCGATTTTCAGGGGATTGAAACTTGGCATTTTTTAGTTCAGAGCTTAGTATTATCATTACATGAAGACCCGATTTTCAGGGGATTGAAACTTTATAGGAGGCTTTAAGCCTCCCCGTTTAAGTATTACATGAAGACCCGATTTTCAGGGGATTGAGACGCTTTGGAAAACAACCGCCTCGCGCGAGCGAGGTTGGATTACATGCAGACCCGATTTTCAGGGGATTGAGACAAAAGACGAGGATTACTCCTCGTCGTCAAACGATTACATGCAGACCCGATTTTCAGTGGATTGAAACACGCGTGCGGCTAATATTAATAGGTCAAATTGTGTTATTACATGCAGACCCGATTTTTAGGGGATTGAAACTTTAACTGCGCCGGCATGGACTATGAGATTGGTCGGTATAGATAATCAACACAATGATGTTTTTGCTGAAGATTTGGCACACAGGCTTGAGAGACACAGCTTTCAAGCGTGATTTTGGTATAATAATATCATTCTAAAAGGAGTTACAAATGAAAAGCGTAACTAAAGTTCCTGCTTATAAAAAGATAATATTCAATCTAATTGCTATCTTTTTATATATCATTTGCTGGTTGTGTATATATATTGGTTATCTTGTGTGGAGACCAAACGAATGGTCTTCTCCCAGTGGTGATTTGAGCTTAATGCTTTGTGCTATGGCTGCAATGTTAATTCTTTGGTTTGTTGTTCCTATAGCTAAAGTTCTATATTATAAATTGCAACCACAACCGAAATTAACATTTATATTATTGTGGCGTTTTTTATTGCTTTGGTTATTTGTAAGTATATCTTTAATGGTATATTATGATGTAAGCAGCCCGTACCAGCGTTTTATTAAAGATCCTCTTATGATGGCTTTTATAATGCTTTTTTTAGCAGTTTTTATAGTGAACATTAGTTATAGAATTTTTTACAAGAATAGGAGGTACAAACAATGAAAAAAACAATAAAAAAGGTATCGAGGTAATAGATAAACAATGAACACTCTAAACACTAAAACAGCAAAAGAGTTTATAGAAGAAGGGCAGTTTATGCTCAAATTACCATTTTTCCCTTATGCAGTTATGACCATACCATCATTTACAATAATAGGTTTCCTTTTCGTAATTAATAGCAGTTTTGTAGCAGTAGCGTCTTTATACGCTTTAGGTATGCTTTTATATTACAAATTCATTTTTAGTTACACAAAAAAAGGACAGCATTATCAATCTTTTGTAATGCAAAAATTGGTTTCACTATTTGAAACAGTTAGATTAAAATCTCAAAAATTATAAAGGAAAATAAATGAGAGGGATACATAAGATATTAGGAATTGTTTCGGTCATTTCAACTGTAGCATTCTTTTGGTTTTCAATGGTTTTAAATAAGGAAAAAGAACAAGAAATAGTAAAGTCTGTAAGGCAAATAGGATTTCTATAGAGAGCAATAACAATGGAAGAAAGATTTATAGACATAGATAATAAAATCAATAGACTTATAGAGGTTGTTAGAGCAATTAGAGAAGATTTAAATATGACGTTTGAATTTTCATCAAGAAAGCAAAAAGCAAATGATGAAAAATTTGAAGCAGTTGAAACTGCTATAATAGAGCTTGAAACAAACATTGAAAACTCCGGCAAAGATTCGGATAGTGTAAGCAATTACAGTGCATTGATACAACTGTTAAAAGACGACAAAAAAGAGGAAAAAGAAGAATTATTGGAAGAAGTAGCAAGAGTTATAAGCATGAACAAACCAAAACCGCACAATAAAATTTTCTATTTTGTTGTAGCGGCAATTGTTGTAGCGCAAATTGTTCAGTTTGTGATATGAAAGGGAAATAATGGAGTATGATATAACTAAAAACAAATACAGCCCAAAAGAAAAAAAAGATATATGGGATACGGCTTTTGGACTTCAAAAAGTTGATAACCTTGAACCGTCTGATTATATGAGACATCAGGCGCAGCAGCACATTCAAAACAAAATAGAATACGCCGACATTGAAAAAAATATCAAATCATATTATAAAAATTCGCAAGAACAATCAACAAAGGAAGCTGACATTGTATCTTTGAGAGTAGCCGAACTTTTATCAAGAAATGGATTTAAATTTTCTCCAGCTACTCTTCTTGGCATACATAAATATCTTTTTACAGATATACTGCCTGCGAACATACCTATTGGTAAGTTCAGAAATTATAACATCACTAAAAAAGAAGATGTACTTAATTGGGATACTGTTTTATATGATGATTTTGGAATGCTAAACGATACTTTGGAATATGACTTTAAAAAAGAGAGTATGGTTGATTATGATGTGTTAAATAGGAGAGAAAAAGCATTTAGCGCAATGAATTTTATATCTGATATTTGGCAGATACACCCTTTTGGAGAGGGTAACACAAGAACAATAGCTGTTTTTGCTATAAAATATTTTCGTATATTAGGTTTTGAGATAGATAATTCCCTATTCAAAGAGCATTCTAAATATTTCAGAGACGCTCTTGTTCTTGCTAATTATCATAAGATTGGCAAGACATTGGAATATTTGGATAAATTTACTGAAAATTTATTGCTTGATGGCAAGAATACTCTTAATATAACAATAAACAATAGTGGCAATACGCACATAAGAAGACAAAGATAAATGAAAAAGACAATATCTGTATTTTTGCTTTTTGGCTCTATGTTATTTGCAACATCAACAAGCGATGCAATAGACAGCCAGAAAGATTTAATAATAGATGGACAAGATATTTTAACTTCACAGAAAAACGAATTAAATAATATAATTAAACTTAATAAGGACATTATAATAAGCCAGCAGCAAATAATATATGAACTGCAAAAACAAACAAAATTAGTATATCTTAGATTTTTAGCCGAAGCCGAAGTTTTAATATTAGGAAGAAAATAAAATGAATTACATAGAGATTAAAAAAATATATGATAAGTATAAACCGTATGATACATCATTTGAAGAAAATATGCTTATCCAATTTAATTGCGAGAGTAACGGTATAGAAGGCAACTCTTTAACATTCCAAGAAACAAAAATTTTACTTGAAACAGGTATTGTTACCGGCAACAAACCAATAAAAGATTACATTGAAGCATTAAACCATAAAGAAGCAATAGATAAAATGCTCTATTATGTAGAAAATAGAGCCAAATTATCTGAAAATATCATTTGTGAATTCAATAAAACTTTGCTTAAAAGCACAAAACAAGAGCTTTCAAGTGGACGCTACAGAAGTATTGTTGTTACTATAGGCGATAAGGACATAACCGCACCGCCTTATTTAATAGCAAAAGAGATGGAGGAACTTTTCTATTGGCATGAAAACGCTAAGGATATGGATTTTGTGGAAAAACTTAGCAAATTTCATGGCAGATTTGAAAAAATACATCCGTTTATTGACGGAAACGGTAGAACAGGAAGACTTATTTTGAATTTGGAACTGATGAAAGAAGGATACCCGCCCTTAATCTTAAAACAAGCGGACAGAAAAGAATATTATGACGTTCTTGAAACTGCGCAAGCTCAAGAAGAGAATTTTAAGCAGTTAATTGGTTTTATAGAAAAAAACTTGATAAATTCAATGTTGCATGTGTTAAATCCGCATTTGAAAAACAATAAAACAACAATAGAACAAGAGCTTGAGAAAAATAAAAGAAATAAAAGCAATGGAAGGCTGAAATAGTGAAAAAAGTATTAATTATTGTCTGTTTAGCATCTTTTTCGACTGCCGGCAGCTGGAGTACGATTATAGGTTCAATGCCTATGGCTATTGCAACGTTCAACGGTGAATTTCAAAACACGCAGACACAAAGCACAATTAAGGAATGGGCAGCATAAGAACTGTTATTACAAATATTAAAAGTACAACGGAAACAAAAAAGAATAATTTGGACAATATATTGATAAAAATGGAAATACTTTTGTTGTAGGGGAAGTGCCAAATCAAAACAACAATAAAAAGAGAGTTATAAAAAAGAAGTGAATAATAAACCCACACTTTATCTTATTAGCAGAATGAACACAGCAGGTAAAAGCACATAAGGAGTGATAAAATGCTTTATGATACTTTAAAACAACAGACTTTCAGTCCATATCACTATGTTAGCGGACAACAAGCTTTAAATATATATGATTGGAAACATAACACAGGAGATTGGCATACCGTAGCAGCTTGGCAGCCGGAAACAGTTATTGGCAGATTTGACATTATGGGCGACTGAGAGCAATACAATACAAACGACTATTTAGGCGATAACGGTGTAATAGATGTAACGCAAATTTTAAAAAAGATGGGTAAGCCTGAATTTGCGCTTGTGGTTTATGCTGCAAATCACGCGAGGGCTATTGCGGATATGGTTATTTGCAATGCGATAGATGGAGAGATTTTTATGTCCGTAACTTTGCAAGATTTGGACGATTGGATGCCGGGATACGAGGATAAGGAGAGGGTATACTCTTTGCTTTATATGGCAATTAATAAACTACCGGATTCAGCTGCTACATTGGTTCAACAATGGCTTAACGCCGCAAGGGAAGAATACCATGAGTGAAAACATAGAAGAATTGCACCAACGTGTTATGAAGTCGTGCATTCTAAATATTCAAAAAGATAAGCCGCTAATATTGAAAGGCGGAACAGCTCTGATGCTTGGCTATGGATTAGATAGATTTTCCGAAGATTTGGATTTTGATATTGCGCAATCTTTTAAGGGTGAAAACAGCATAAAATTGGATAGTGTTCTAAAAAATTCAATGCCGGCAGACATTGAATTGACAAGCCTAAATGTTAAAAAGAATATTAATGCGGTTACGCGATACATGCTTAATTATAAAGACAAACAAAGCGGATTAACGGGTACTCTTAAAATAGAGGTATCATATGGAACGCCCGTTTTAGAAAATAACATCCATACTTAAAAGCAAAATACTTTTAAGCCGCAATTTCTTTAAAAGGATAAGCATGAAGCTAAACCATTACACCATTGATAGTAAAGACTTGGTAGTCCAAAAACGACCATCTTTAAGCGTTATGACTACAGGCGTAATGGTATAAAGCCTGTTAATTCTTTGAGTGTGAAGTTTCTTAATATTGTGATTTACTACCTCAAAATCATCAGAATAGACATTTAGGAGTATATCTTTAATATTAGGGTCAATAGACCTTAGAGTAATCCAGTATATTTTATTTTTCTTATATATTTTGTCTGATTCAACAGGGTAAAAATTGTTAAATACAAATTGTTTTTTTTCAATAATGGACGTACTAAAAGCATTGCTTATAAATTTTGAGATTGACGGGTAACTATCCTCATAAGTTATATCTCTAAAAAGACGCACCCCGAAACAAAGTTCATTTAATATCATCGTCTATGTTATTTTCCTTGTTTTCGTGAATTATTTTTTTTTGCAAACTCTTTATCATTCTTATATGCGTCATAAAACGTCCAAGCAATGAATGCCGACCCGCCTCCCAAAAGCAGCAACGTAAAAATACCAAGACCATAGCTCCCCTCTAAAATACCCATAATCGCTTTTTGTGCGCCAGCATAAAGAAGAAAACAATGAAAAATAAAGAGAGGGATGCCTACAAATATATACACAAACCACCTTACGAGAACAGGCGGGCGACCATCCACAGTATCGCCGATAGCTTTGAATATTACACCAGCCACTATTGCTATTATCCCAAGCAGGATAAGACTAAGTATCACACAAACTATTATCCAAAAAACAGTCGCAAACATTTTAAGCTCCTTATTTTTATATATTAATTATACACCAAAATAGCTTACATGCAGACCCGATTTTTAGGGGATTGAATGTGAATTTTTCTAAAGCGTCTAAAATAAAATGAATTTTATGTCGCTCAAATGAGGATTTACACATTTTAAAAGAGGGTGTTTTTGCTATAATAATTGGCGATAAACATTGTTTTTACAGATAAATTCAAGGTTTTTGTATCTCAACGCCCGCATTTACAAGTCATTTGTACCGAAGCTTTACAAATTAAATTCAAGGAGGCAGGCATGAAACAAGAAGATTATGATTTTATACTTGGCGTTATAAACAGTCAAAAATGGATAGCCGCGAAAACCCGCCCTGAAAATCCTCATGCGTATTGTTTGCGTAAGAACTTTGAAAATGAGGCAGATTTTGAAAAATTTGTACTATTGATTAGACAATATGGCTATCAAATAAAATGGCGCGATAAGCAAATTTATACTTGCCTTGACGTTGAGGGGTACAGATATTGGTCAATGGGTTCTCCTGTTGAAGAAACGATATTGGTTAATAGAGCAGTTGGAAGTCTTGCTGCGGGAATAAAATGAGGATTGCGGTTTGCCGCATTTTCGATAAGATTATATAAAGAGCCGATTTTAGGGGATCGAGACTAAAGACACATAAATGCTCTTATCGGAATGATTGGTTATTTGATTTGGCTTATCGGCGGATAATCGCGGGAGTGATTTAAAGAGATGCCAAAGATATGCGGCTTGTTTTTATTTCATTAAAAAATGGGAATATTCCGCAGCATTTGCAATAAAAATCAAAATTTAAAGTTTTAAATATTCATCGTTTCATGTTTAAACCGCCACGTTTGCATGTGATAATAATCGTAAGCATACACTTTTTATGACGGCAAAGAGGCGAATTGCAATAAAAACGCCTCTTTGCCGCGTTTTGGATTTTTCACGGCGATAAAAAGAGCGAATTATTTACCAAGCTCGATTTTTTCGGATTTTTACCTTTGCAAACATCACTCCATCTCCAGCGTCTTTATCCGCTCCACTATAGCGGGGTCTTCCAATGTAGAGATATCTTGATTTATCTCTTCGTTTTTGGCGATAGAGCGCAAGATTCTCCTTACCACTTTGCCGCTTCTGGTTTTAGGGAGTCCGGGCACAAATCTAATCTCATCAAGCTTTGCTATAGCGCCTATTTGTTTAACTATCAACGCATTAAGCTCTTTTATCATCTCTACCTCTTCACCTATATCGGCATTTATACTTTTAAGAACGATATATGCAAATACAACTTCACCTTTTATCAGATTTGGTTTGCCCACGACTGCGGCTTCCGCGACATTTTCATGATGCGTTAAGACCGCTTCTATCTCGGCGGTTCCCAGCCTGTGACCGGACACGTTTATAACGTCGTCGGTGCGTCCCGTTATCATTATGTATCCGTCTTCGTCCATTACCGCGCCGTCTCCTGAAAAATATACGGGTTTGCCATTCTTTTTTGCATGATTAAAATACGACTTCACAAAACGCTCGTCATCGCCCCAGATAGTTCTTATCATGGAAGGCCAAGGTTTTGTTATGCAAAGCAGTCCTTTTTTGCCCCGCGGCATTGTATTGCCCTCGCGGTCTATGATTTCGGCATAGATTCCCGGAAGCGCGAATGCGGCATATCCCGGTTTTTGCGGAGTAGCTCCGGGCAGGGGAGATATCATGTGTCCTCCAGTCTCCGTCTGCCACCAAGTGTCTACGATAGAGCATCTGCCGCCGCCTATCGCTTCTCTAAGCCACAGCCATGCATCCGGGTCTATAGGTTCTCCAACGCTGCCCAAAACCCTCAAACTGCTAAGGTCATATTTTGCAGGCTCGTTTGCTCCCTCTTTATGTAGCATTCTTATGGCTGTCGGGGATGTATAAAACTGATTTATCCTGTGTTCTTCTATATTTTTCCAAAAACGTCCCGCATCAGGATATGTCGGAGTACCCTCGTATATAAAAGTAGTAGCGCCCATGGCAAGCGGTCCGTACACTATGTATGTATGACCCGTTATCCAGCCCACATCGGCAGTGCACCAAAACGTGTCATTCTCTTTGACGTCAAATACATGTTCCATCGTGTACTGCGCCCACAAAATGTATCCTGCGCTTGAGTGCTGCACGCCTTTTGGCTTACCTGTACTTCCTGATGTGTAGAGTAAAAACAGCGGATCTTCGCTCTCCATAATCTCAGGTTCGCAATATTGAGACTCTTGCATGATAAGTTCGTTGTATAGATAATCTCTGCCCCTTACGTAGTTGATATCCTCGCGGTTTCGTTCGACTATCAAGACTTTTTTGCAGCATTCGCACCCGACGCTCAACGCTTCGTCAACCGTAGGCTTTAGCATATAAGGTTTTCCGCGCCTGTATGCGCCGTCAGCTGTGATGACAAGCTTAGCCTGCGCATCCTCTATCCTATCTCTTAAAGCTTCAGCTGAAAATCCGCCGAATACCACAGAGTGAACGGCGCCGATTTTTGCGCATGCAAGCATGGCAAATACGGCTTCGGGAATCATAGGCATATATAAAACGACACGGTCTCCTTTTTTGATGTCAAATCTATTTCTCATGAGATTTGCCATACGATTCACACGGTAAAAAAGCTGTAGATATGTGATGATGCGCTTCTCGCCAAATTCACTCTCCCATATAATCGCGGCTTTATTTTTCCTGACGCCCAAATGGCGTCTTAAACATTGATGAGTTACGTTTAACTTGCCGCCGATAAACCATTTGTAAAACGGCGCGTTACTCTCGTCCAATACGGTATGAAACGGTTCAAACCACTCTATTTTTTCACGCGCCAAGTCCGACCAATAACCCTCATAATCATCTTCAGCCTGCAAACATAACTCTTTGTACTCGCACATATTTTTGATGCGCGCCTCTTTACTGAAAGCACGGTTTGGTTCATATATCGGTAACATTTTACACTCCTTATAAGTTGTTTCGCTGCTTTTTTCATTATAAAATTAAAGTGTATGGCGAAAGGAAATTTAAAAATTTATGTAACTTATAGTAACGTTAGTATTTTTCAAACGTGTATTTTAGTAACAAAATAGCTTTATGACTTTAAAGTAAATATAAGCGAAATCTGTTTTTTTAAATTATTTCGTTTTAATTTTCGCAATTTGAACATTTGGAACGCTTACATGTTAATGGATTGCTTCGTCAGTCGCTTCGCTTCTTCCTCGCAATGACCGAGGGGGAGAGATACAATGACGGATAATATGTCATTGCGAGCAAACGAAGTTTGCGTGGCAATCCAGAAAATAAATCGCCTTGCTATATTAAAACAATAAAAACCTATTGCTTTAAATTGAAAACTATTTAATACTTACAAGTTGGTGGATTGCTTCGTCAGCTTACGCTTCCTCGCAATGACGAATGGGGAGGTATGCAATGATATAAAAAGGCGTGGATTGCTTCGTCGTTTTACTACTCGCAATGACCGAGAGGGATGCAGTGACAAAAAAAGGAAGTATTCCCTGCGATTAGTTAAACCAGCTTTTTATTTTGTCAAATACGCCCTCTTCATCTTGCATTTCGTTCTCTATACCAAAAGAGTCTTGCAGTTTTTTGAGCATATTTTTCTGCTCGTCGTTCAATGTTTTTGGGTATTTGATAGATATTTGCACTATGAGGCTTCCGGTTTGCTTAGTGTGCAAATCTTTCACCCCCTCGTTTTTAAATACAAACTGCTGTTTATCATGCGCGCCAATCGGCAGTTTTAACTCTTTTTTGCCTCTTAATGTCGGTATTGCGATAGTTTCGCCCAAAATTGCCTGCGTGAAAAATACCGGCGCTTCTATGTAAATATGCTGCGCATCGCGTATGAATGTTTTGTCGTCTTTGACATTGATGAAAATGTACAAATCGCCCCTGCTGCCGTCTTGAGCAATATTGCCTTTTTTGGCGACTCTGATACGGTTATTGTTGTCAATACCTTCGGGTATATCTACCATAACGCTCTCTTCTATCTCTTCCCAGCCTTTGCCTTTGCATGCTTTGCATGGATTTTTGACGATTTGTCCGCTGCCTTTGCATCTTTGGCAAGCTTGTGAAAATGTCATGAAACCTTGACGGTAAAATACTTGACCTTTGCCGCCGCATTCGGGACATTCGGTCTTGCTTTTGTCTTCGCTGCCGCTTCCCGCGCACTCTTTGCAGGGCGATTTGTATTTGAAATTTACCTCTTTTTTACAGCCAAAAACCGCTTCTTTAAACTCTAAAGTTATCTCGCTTTCCAAATCCAATGGATATTTTTCATTGCTTTTTCGCCTTTTTGTGCCGCCAAAGCCAAATCCGCTTCCAAAAACAGACTCAAATATAGAACCCAAATCCCCCATAATATCTTCATAGTTTTGTTCTGAAAAGTGGCTAAAGCCTTGTCTGTCAAGTCCGGCTTTACCGTATCTGTCGTAAATTTCGCGTTTGTTTGTATCGCTCAATACCTGATAAGCTTCGTTTATCTGCTTAAATTTTTCTTCAGCTTCTTTATCGCCTTGATTGCGGTCGGGATGATATTTGAGAGCTAATTTGCGGTAAGCTTTTTTTATCTCGTCAGCGCCGGCATTTTTTGTAATCTCTAAAATTTCGTAATATTCAAAATCCAAAAAAGAGTCCTTTTGTGAAAAAATATATAAAAAAAAGCGTATTCTATCAAAAGTAAGTTTAATAGTTAGTAAGAGGATATATGCAGGATAAGCGCGATAAGATGCAATATAAAGATAAAAATTTATAATAGTTATTTAATAAAACGGCATCGCCGCAAAATATTTCCCGATATAATGCCGACAAATTAAATTTGCTGTTTATTTCATATATAATTTAACTGTTTTTTCGTAAATTAAGGTAAATTATATAAAAAAAGTTTATAATACACTTCGTGTATATTCTATGATGAAAAATATAGATATCAGGTAATAAAAAATAAATTCTTGTTAGAATTTTGTCATAGAAAAATTGGTATAATTAGGACACATAAAGGTTTTACCTTTAATTTGTAAAAATTTTTTTAAGGAGTACATTATGGTTAATGTTTTAATGATTGAAGATGATATTGAATTCGCTCGGACATTGAGCGAGTATCTATCGCGATATAATATCAAAATCACAAATTATGAGGATCCTTATCTTGGATTGAGTGCGGGAATTAAAAATTATGATTTGTTGATTTTGGATTTGACGCTTCCCGGAATCGATGGACTTGACGTATGCCGCGAAGTTGCGACGAAATATAATATACCGATTATTATATCATCCGCAAGAGACGAAGTATCTGATAAGGTTATAGGTCTTCAAATAGGCGCGGACGATTATTTGGCTAAACCGTATAATCCTCAGGAGATGTACGCAAGAATCGTCAGCCTTATCAGAAGACACAAAAAAGTTACCGCAGAGACCGAAGAGACTTCAGGCGAGGATTCAAAATTTAGAATAGATGAGAAAAGACATCAGATATTCCTTGAGGATAAACCGCTTACGCTTACTCCTGCGGAATATGAAATACTCTCATGCCTTATTCAGCAGTACAGTTTTTCGCTTTCGCGCGAACAGCTTGTCTATAACTGCCGCTCCATAAAAGATAAAGGCGGAAAGAGTTTGGACGTTATCATAGGCAGAATCAGAACGAAAATAGGCGACAGCTCAAAATCTCCTAAATATATACACTCTGTAAGAGGTATTGGTTATAAATTGATAGGATGAGGCGCTGCTCTTTGAAGACTAAGGCAAACATTGCGTTTGCCTTTAGTTTTTCTATTCTGCTTCTTTTGGGCGCGTTTTCATATAAACTTAACGCGCAAAACTTCTATTTGGCATTTTTTTTAACCGCTTTTATGCTTTTATCAGGGCTTTATCTTTTTACGACAAAAAACGTTAACTCTATCGACGAATTTGAAAAAGCGATTAAAAAAGTAGCCGACAATGGCATAAACAGCGAAATCATACCAAAAACTGCGCGCGGCGAATTATTGAAAGAGTTTGACAAAACCGTCAAAAGTATTGCCGACATGTACAGCATGCGTACGCTTTTTCTGCGCGCTATAATGCATGAACTTAAAACCCCGATAGGCAAAGGGCGCATTGTGGCTGAGATGATAGAGGACGATATAAATAAAGAGCGGCTTGTTAAAATCTTTCGGCGTCTTGAAACGCTCATCGGCGAACTTGCCAAAACCGAGCGGCTTATCACGCAAAATTACGCGCTTGAAAAACAAAAACACTCTTTACTAAAGATACTCGAACTCTCTTTTGAATTTTTAATGTTAGAACCGGAGCAGTTAGACAAAAGAGTTATCAAAAAACTTCCCAAAAAAAGCTTCTATATCAATGCAGACATGGACTCTATGTCGCTTGCGTTTAAAAATCTTATAGATAACGCCATAAAATATAGCGATAACGGCTGCGTTGAAATTATTTTACAAAAAAATACGCTTTTCTTTAATAACAAAGGCAAGCCTTTGGATAAACCGATAACCGACTATAAAAAGCCGTTTGTCTCTTCGGATGATACGGAGAAAACGCGTATGAAAATGGGGCTTGGACTGTATATCGCGGAGAATATCCTAACTCTTCATGGATTAAAATTAGAATATAAATACGAAAATGGCTATCACTGTTTTTTTATCAATCTTATAGCGTCTTAAAATAAATTAGGCTAAACTTTGGCTCATGAAACTTCAAAAATTTAACCGCTTAGTGGAAGCTTTGATGGGTTTGCCTACTGTGGGCAAAAAATCGGCTTTGCGTTTTGCATACTATTTGACGCTTACTGACGCATTTGCCGCTATGAGGCTTGCTCATGCTATTGAAGACGCCGTGCGGCATATCGGACGCTGTGAGAAATGCGGCGGAGTAAGCGAACATGAGATTTGCGAAATTTGCATAGACGAGATGCGAAACAACGGGCAGCTTTGCGTGGTGGAAAACGCGAAAGATATATTTACGCTTGAAGAAAACGGACTGTTTTCGGGTCGTTATTTTGTTTTTGACGATTTGGAAAAGATAGAAAAATTAAAAGATATTATACGGGATGCGGAAGCAAAAGAGGTGATATTTGCCTTTACTCCATCTTTGGCGAGCGATGCGATGATACTGTTTATAGAGGATAAACTGCAGGATTTGAATTTGAGTTTTACAAAAATTGCGCAGGGCGTTCCTACGGGCGTACAGCTTGAAAATGTGGATATGCTCTCTTTGGCTAAAGCGTTGAAAGACAGGATAAAGATATAAAATATTCTTTGTGAAAAATGCTTTATATTACGCGGCTAAAATTAGACTTATTCGCGTTTAGCGTGATAAAGCGTAATTTGCGAGATGAAATTTAAAAAAGAATGCTCAAAAAGTTGAGCAAATTATCTATGTTTAATTTGCAAAAATGAAAACGAATTGTGATGTAATAATTATCTATCAGACAAACTCTCTCTCATCGTTTGAGTGATTTTTGTTTCGTCATAAGCGTTATCAAAAAAAAGATTGAATGCAAAAACGGCTTGATATAAAAGCATATCCGTTCCGTCTTTGCATGTAAGTTGATTTTCTTCGCAGAGTTTTAAAAACGGCGTTTTTTTATTGTAAATCGCATCAAACCCAAACCGCGCGGTTTTAAGTATTTGCTTTAGTATATTTACGGGCGCAGGCAGAGTATCGTCTTTTAAGCCTGCGGAAGTCGTGTTGATGACAATGTCATATTTTTTAGACACAAAAGTGTCCCATGAAAAACTTTTGAAGCCTTTTTGTTCAAAAAATGCCAACCTCTCTTTGCTTCTATTGAGAATGTCAGGCTCAATACCGTTTTGCTTTAAGATAAATGCTATAGCTTTTGCCGCGCCGCCCGCGCCTAATATAAGAGCGTTTTGTATTTTGCCAAACTCTTTTACCGATTCAAAAAATCCCGCCGCGTCCGTGTTGAAGCCGATAAGTTTGTTATTTTTTTTGACTATCGTATTTACCGCTTCTATTTGCGCGGCTATGCCAAATATTACGTCACATGTGCTAAACGCCGCCTCTTTGTACGGTACGGTTATATTTGCGCCGTCAAGATCCGCTTCAAAAAACTTTTCTCTTAACTGCTCTTTATCTGTAAGCGGCATTTTTTCATAAACGGCTTTTATCCCAAAAGCTTTATACGCGGCGTTGTGCATGACAGGAGAGATGGAGTGTTCTACAGGGTTTCCGATGACGCAAAATTTTTTCATAGTTTTTAAAAAGGTCGGGTTTATCCGACCTGATTATTTCACTTGGTAAACAAACGCGTCTTTACTGATATCGCTTTTGACATCTAAAAGCGCGATTCTCGCGGCTTTATCGGATGCGTACGGACCTACCAAAACTTTTATTACTTGCTTTGAATTGACGGTCGTTTTGTATTGATGGTGCTGGTAACCTTTTTTTGCGATATTATCCAAAAAGCTTTTAGCGGGCGCATTTGACGAAGAGCTTACCTGTATGTACCAGCCGTTTTTAACATCGTTTTTCACCGTCGTATTTTGTTTTGGCGGCGTAACAGGCGTTATATTGGGCTGCTCAATCTCTGTTATAGGCGGTTTGGATATCTGTGGCTCGTCTATTACGGTGATTTGAGTCGGTATTATACTGTCCTCTTCTGTAATATTTTCCTCTGCAATTTCTTCTGTCTGCTCTAAAACGGGAGACTCTTCTATATGCGTTATTGTCGTATTCGGAATATTAGCGCTCTCTTCAAGCATTGTTTGAGTTAGCCTATTTTGTGGCTGCTCATCGCTTTTATTGATAAATTTCATTATCAGCAGTACTACGACAAACAGCAGTATCAAAAGTATGGCAATAACAAGCAGCCTTTTTATTTTAACTACTGTACTGTTTTTGGAATTTCTCTGCTCCAGCAAAATATCGCTTAACTCGTGCTCTTCCATCTTTTTCTCCTAATAAGTAGGTCTATCATAAATGATAAATTTAGAGGATAACTCTTTGACCTCTTCTCGTATTTTTGCATGTATGCTCGTGTCATTTATGTTATTCAACGCTTCGGCAATCTTTTGGGCTATAAATGTAAATTCTTTATCCCTCATACCTCTTGAAGTAAGAGCGGCAGAACCTATCCTGATGCCGGAAGTTACAAACGGGCTTCTGTTTTCGCCGGGGACTGTATTTTTATTTACCGTAATGCCGGCATTTTCAAGGGCATGATCGGCGTCTTTTCCGCTGAATTCTCTGTTTAGGAAACTAAGCAGTATTAGGTGATTGTCCGTACCGCCGCTTACTACGTCAAATCCCTCTTTGGATAAAACATCTGCTAAAATTTTGGCATTTGTTTTAACCTGTTTGGCGTAAACTTTCCATTCCGGTTTTAAATTTTCACCAAATCCTACGGCTTTGGCGGCTATAACGTGCTCTAACGGACCGCCTTGAATACCCGGAAATATAGCGGAATTTATCTTTTTTGACAACTCTTCGTCATTTGTCATAATGATGCCGCCTCTTGGACCTCTTAATGTTTTATGCGTTGTTGTTGTGACGATATGAGCGTGCGGGAACGGGTCTTGATGTTCGCCTGCCGCGACAAGTCCGGCTATATGCGCAATATCCGCAAACAGATATGCTCCGACTTCGTCAGCTATACTTCTAAATGTTTTAAAATCAATCTCTCTTGGATATGCCGATGCGCCGCATACTATCACTTGCGGACGGACTATTTTGGCTATCTCTCTTACTTTGTCGTAGTTGATTCTACCGTCTAATTCAACGCCATAAAAAAAACTTTGATAATTTTTGCCCGAACTGCTTACTTTTGCGCCGTGCGTTAAGTGTCCGCCGTGGCTTAAATCCATGCCCAAAATTTTATCATAAGGTTTTAAAATGGCTTGATACACGGCTTGATTTGCTTGTGAGCCTGAATTTGGCTGTACATTTACATATTGACAATTAAAGAGTTTTTTGGCT
>JAIRNE010000050.1 GCA_031258205.1 Campylobacteraceae bacterium | reverse complement strand
TTTGGCAAAAGCCAACGATTATGCACAGCAAGCGCGCATGGCTCTTGTGGGCGTATTGGCAAAAAACGGCGTATCAAACTATATAGCGCCTGATTTTTCTACAAAACAAAATGCGCAGGCGTTAGCCAAACTTGACATGCAAAAGCTCATCGCCGAAAAGCTGGAGTTCAAAAAGAAACTTGAAAAAGAGTGGATTAGGCAGGCTAAAGAAAAAGGGATTTTAGACGAAAATTTAAGAGATTATGACGACGATGTCTCATCGTACTTTGGCGTTTCAAGATAAAACTTAAAGAGTAACCTCATTTGGGGTTACTCTTGCAAATTATGCGTTATAAACGGTAGAAGTTGCAACAGTTGCGGTCAATCAGCCTTGTTATGAAGTTAGCAAAATTGCTGAAAGCTCGTTCTATTTCTCTTATAAATTATATGAAATGCCGCCGCAAAACAGCGATTTTTTCTGCAATTTCTTTTTGGGCTGCTTTTGCAAATTATATTAAAATTGTTAGATAAGCATGAAAGAAGACGTTTTTGTTAGATGTGTTTTTGGTATCCTGCAAATTATGCGAAATATTGGACAAGTTTGGCTAAAATTAAACCGCGCTGAAAGTTCTTCGCTTTTCCTCTAAATCATGTGCAGCGTTTAATTTATTATTCAAATGTTGATTTTTATATCTAAATCTTTTTTGAGCTTTTATAGATTTTGGCTGTATTTTCATCTCGGGTTGAGCATTATTTGTGGTATCGTACCGCTCTATGGATTTGTATATTTGCCGATATTTACGCTTTAAAGCCGCTTGGTTCCTGTCATTATTGTCGGCGTAAAATTTTCGGCAGTTTGTGATAACTTTTTAATTCAAAGCGTCGTTTGTCTTTTTGCATATATTAAATAGTTATCGTTACATGTAAGATTGATTTTTACATGTACATGCAAAAGTTTTATTATCGCAGAAAATATCTAACATTTTATTCTATGTTGTCAATTCGTGTGGATTGCCACGTCGCTAAAACTCCTCGCAATGACGGAGTGGGGGCAATGACAGAGGAGAGGTTGTCATTGCGAGCGTAAGCGCGGCAATCCATCTTTTTGCTTTACATATAAAGATGTCTTACATAATATACCGTCTCAACAAAACAACCTCCCACAAGATTTTTTGTTTTACATGTATCGCAAATCAAACCATTTTAATTTTTATAAATGACATCTTATTTGCAAATAAAGCGATACTTGCGGCAAGAAAAAGCTGTCGGATTAGCGCGTTTGCAATGACGGGTTTTGCTCCCGCAGGTTTTGCACATATTTACTAATGCTTGTGCCGTTTATCATAACGTCGCTCAATACTCCAACGCCGTCTAAGACTTTGACTACCGCTAACGGTTTATTGTCGACGTCAAAGATATCGCGGTTGGCGTCCACTTCTATGGCTAAATCCTCCTGCATGTAAAAACGCTCGAACGGATATGAGATATAGATACCATCGTCATACCAGACACTGCGATAGCTCTTTATTTTTAGATACGCTTCGTCGGCGTCCGGTTTGGAGTTGAAAACTTTATGCGGTTTACTGATGCCGTCGTCATTTGTCGTAAATGTGACAAAAAACTCTTTGCCGATACCCTCCGCCTTAATGTAATTGTCCGCAAAATTCAGCCGTATATACCGTCCTCTGAATGCGTCATACGGGTCAAACGGCTCTACGGCGAGATATAAAGTTTTGCCAAAATAGATAATACTCCCATATTTTATCGCCTGCCATAAAACAATACACAGCTGTACAGCCATAAACAGTATCAGCGCGCCCCAAAAAAGTTTCGCCCTTTTCATTTTTTATCCTTTAAGCATCGTCTTAAGAGTATATTTGCGCCTATGAACAGCGCACCTGTCAAAATAAATGCAAAACCTTTAACCAAAAGGCTAAAGTCAGAATCAAAAAAGCGTATCAGCATGAGGATAGAGATGATGATAAGTCCTTGATTGGCGAGCATTATATTGACTTTTTTAACTCCTCCGGCTGTCATAGCAAGCGCGCCTGCCGCAACGAAAACGCTGAAAATCATTGACGCATCTATATATTCAATATTTTCATTTGTTGTCATAAAGTAAAAAAACAGAGGCGAGAGCGGCAGTAAAAGCTCAAAAAACCGCTCTCTTTTAAAACAGCAAAAAAGTACAAAAAACGCCGCAAAAGGCAGCCAATAGATAAATTTGACATCGCCTGCGTAGTAGTTAAATGTTAAAAAGCGGTCAGAAATACAAATAAAGATTAAAAGCGTCAATATTCCAATTTTTGAGAGTATTTCAAAAATACGTCTGTAAAACCTCTCTTGTTCGCCATATAGCAGTACGCCCAACATCCAAAATGCCGAAAGCGTCAAAAGAATAATAAGCGGTATTTGGTTTTCTTGATTAGAAAATGTAGTAAAAATCGCTAAAATACCGACAAAAAAGATAAGATTTAAAAAAATCGCAGAGTTTGCATAACGGTTATTTTTTAAATGTAAAATGTACCATGGAAGCCATGCCGCTAAAAGTCCCCAGCCTTTGAGGGAGTACTCTTGATAATCAAATCTATCCTCAATAATAATAAAAATTATCATGCCAAACAGTAAAAATGCAACGCTTCTTGAATTAAAAAAATAGACGATAGGGATACTAATCACCGCCGATACTGTCAAAAAGTCCATAATATCGCCGCCCATGTTGTATGCTTGGGATATGACGGCAAGCGAGCAGATAAAAGCCAAAAATAGAGTTAAACTTGCAGCTTCATTGTATGCCAAACTTGCCGCTTTATATCGCTTGACCCAAAGCGCGAAGCCTTGCGACGAGAGTAAAATTATCACCGCCAATACGGTTTTAAACAACCTTGATAAAAATTCCCAATTGTAAGCCAGCAGGGAGATAATGCCAAGTCCCACCAAAACCGTGCCGAATATAATAATAGCGGCAGATATTGTAGTAACGGCTGGATTTTTTTGTTCTTTGTATCTGTTTAAAATAGTATCGGCGTTCTCTTGTGTGATAAGCGAATCTTTTACCCATAAAGGCAGTTCATTTTCAAGCCATGCGATTGGCGTTTTCATAGGATTCCTTTACTGATTTTTGCAAAATTATAGCAAAATAGGGCTATATTTTACATATTGTTTACAGTTATTCTTGTAAAATCTGTTTACAATTTAATCTGGAGAGGATTTTGCTTAATTTCAGTATTGTGGCGTCGTTGGTAATGTTTGCCATAAATCTTTTTAGTTTCATATGCCTTTTTTGCAGAGTTGAGTTTTTCAAAACAAGAGGGCGCATTATTATAGCCGTTATACTGATTATCGTTACGGCTTTGGAGGTGTACTACTTTACGTCGTTCAGGCGCGGCGGGAGCGATATATTTATGCTGCAGTTTACTGCGGCTCTTGTTGGTATCTCATTTATACTGTTTTTCTTTTCGCTTTTGTATTTTATCCTGCGCGTACCGCTTTTTATTATACCGTTTAGCAAGGAACGCAGACAGGCTTTAAAATTTATACTTGACATTACGATACTCATAGCGGCTTTTTCATGGATGATTAAAGGCTTGGCAGGCGGGTTTAGCAAGCCAATCAGGCGCAAAGTGGCGGTAAAGATAGAAAATCTAAGCTCTCCTTTAAGCGTAGCGCATATAACGGATGCGCATATAGGAAAAGTTTTGGGCAGAGAATTTATGCAAGAGGTTGTAAACGGCGCAAATGAGTTAGATGCGGATATAGTCGTTATCACGGGGGATTTGGTGGATATGTCTCCAAAATACGCTAAAGAAAAGCTTGAACCTCTAAAAAAATTGAAGAGCAGATACGGCGTATATTATGTGCTTGGAAATCACGAATATTTTGATAACGTTGCGGGCGTTGTAAAACTTATAAAAAGTTTTGGGATAAGGGTGCTGGATAATGAAAATGTTATCATAGACGGACGTATAAATCTGGCGGGCATTAATGACATTAGAGGCGAGAGATTTGGTATCTTTAAGCCCGATATCAAAAAAGCTTTGAGCGGCAGAGATGCAAAACTGCCGACACTGCTTTTATCGCATCAGCCAAAAGTTGTAGATAAGATAACGGACAAAGACAAAGTAGATTTGATAATTAGCGGACACACGCACGGCGGGCAGATATTTCCGTTTGGACTTTTGGTTCTTTTAGACCAGCCGTATCTTTACGGGCTTTATCGGCACAGTGCGGTTACGCAGGTTTTTGTAAGTTCGGGCGTTGGTTATTGGGGACCGCCTTTGAGGATATTGGCGCCTTCGGAGATTGTAAGATTAGAATTAAAAGGGTGATTTTATGACAAATGTTATTTCAAGAGTATTCGGCGTTTTTGCCGCCGTTCGTTTTCCAAAAAAAATACAAACTTTTATCAACAAAACTTATGTCAAACTATTCAAAATAGACATGAGCGAGTTTAAAGAAGCGGAATATTACGAGAGTTTGGGCAAACTTTTCACAAGAGATTTGGTTAAAAAAAGAGAGTTTGGCAAGAGTGAAAATCTGCTTATCTCTCCATGCGACGCTTTGATAACGGAACTTGGCGTGATAAATACGAATTGTCAAGCTTTGCAGATAAAGGGTTTTTTATATTCTATTAACGCGCTTTTGGGAAATTACACATTAAAAAAAGACAAAAATAGGCTAAAAGGCGGACTTTTTGTCAATTTTTATCTCTCGCCGTCCGATTATCATCACTATCACGCGCCGTGCGACATGAAAGTTTTGAAAGCTACTCATATATCAGGCGCGCTTTATCCTGTTAATTTAAAATGGCTTAACAAAAAAGCGGAACTTTTCTGCGAAAATGAAAGGGTTGTTTTAGAGTGCGAAACAACGGCAAAATCACGCTTTTGGCTTGTATTTGTAGGCGCTTTAAATGTTGGTAAAATCCGCTTTTTGTTTGATGAAAATATCGCTACAAACGCTAAAAAAAGCGGAGGTTATTACCGTTTATACAATGACTTAAATCTATTTCAAGGCGAAGAGATGGGCTTTTTTGAGATGGGTTCGACTATTGTATTTTTGGGCGAAAAAGATGCGTTTAAACCGCTTGTGAAAAAAGGCGAGAAGGTGAAATTTACGCAGGAGATTATTGCGGTTAAAAAGTAAGCCATTAAAACGGCGCGGTTTACATTTAATCGTTTACATGCCCTTAAAGGGGGCTAAAATTAAACCTCTCTACGGCGGCGCGGTTTACATTCAATCGTTTACATGTAAAAACAAAAGCGGAGGTTTAATCTCCGCTTTCCCACTTCGTATTGCGACCCCCCCCACTGCCTTACGTCGTTGCGAACCCTTTTTTTTCATCATTGCGAACCCTTTTTTCCGTCATTGCGAGCAAACGAAGTTTGCGAAGCAATCCACGCCCTCTTCGTCATTGCGAGAAAGGAGCGAAGCGACTGACGAAGCAATCCAGAGGAATTAAAAATTTAGTATTTTTGTTTTTACATGAGAGCAGGTTTAAAGTTTTAGTGTTGCTGGATTGCTTCGCTCTGCTCGCAATGACGGAAAAGGTGAACATTTTCTGCAATAATAGAACCTCCACATGTAATTATTTAAAATCAATCTTACATGTATATAAAAAGATGGATTGCCACGCTCCCATTGGTCGCTCGCAATGACATATTCCTCCGTCATTGCGAACGGAGCGAAGCAATCTGCAAACACCAAGTGAAGCGTTAAACATTTTAAATTTATGAGATTTTGCTTCAAAGAAAACAGGTATAACTTTTTTAATAATTCCTCTGGATTGTCACGCCGCAAGCGGCTCGCAATGACGGAAAAGGCGTGGATTACCATGTCGTTTCACTCCTTGGCATTACGGAGGAGAGGGTTCGCAATGACGGGAGAGAGGGTTTGCAACGACGGAGAGATTGATTAGTTTACAATAATAGACGCAAGTAAAAACAACGGTTATTCGTATCTTTATACCAGCGCTCTTGTGAAGACAATAATCTAAATATAGCATGTGCTATTTTTTGGCGCAAGCTTATGAGAGCGGCGAAAGCACAGCTAAAGATATCAATAAAGCCAAAAGTTATTACAAAAAAGCGTGCGAGCTTGGATATAAACAAGCTTGCGGCAGGCAGTAATAATCAACTATTTTACCTCTATTTTTTAGAGGCAAAATTTACACATTAAACCTAAAGTGCATGACATCGCCGTCTTTGACGACATACTCTTTGCCCTCAAGGCGCATTTTGCCGGCTTCCTTTGCCCCGTTTTCGCCATTATATGCGATATAGTCGTCATAAGAGATAACTTCTGCTCTGATGAAGCCTTTTTCAAAGTCGTTATGTATAACGGAGGCGGATTTTGGGGCTTTCCAGCCTTTTTCTATAGTCCATGCTCTTACTTCTTTGACGCCTGCCGTGAAATAGCTGATTAAACCTAATTTTTCAAATGAAAGGTGTACGATTTTATCAAGTCCGCTCTCTTCAATGCCAAGTTCGTTTAAAAACTCTTTCGCCTCTTCATCGCTTAAAACCGCTATCTCTTCTTCTATCTTTGCGCACAGTTTTATAACGTCGGCATTTATCGTTTTGGCGTACTCTTTCAGGTTTGCAACGTATATATTATCTTCCAAAAGCGCGTTTTCATCGACATTTGCTCCAAATATCACCGTTTTTCCGGATAAAAATCTAAGCTCTCTGTTTAATGCCAAAAATGCGGGATTTTCTCTATCTTCAAACGAATTTACGGGCTTTAAATCGTCCAAATGTTTTGATAGTTTTAAAGCCGTGTCAAGCTGCGCTTTTGCTTCTTTGTCCGATTTGGCTTGGCGGTTGAGCTTTTCTATCTTTTTGTCAAGCTGCTGCAAATCGGCTAAGATAAGCTCCGTTTCTATTATCTCAATGTCTCTTAAAGGGTCTATCTTACCCTCTACATGCGTGATATTTTCATCTTCAAAGCAGCGGACAATGTGCAGTATAACCTCTACTTCTCTTATGTTTGACAAAAATTGATTGCCAAGCCCTTCGCCCTTACTCGCACCCCTTACAAGTCCCGCTATATCTACAAAATCAATAGTCGAATACTGAATGCGTTCGGGTTTTACTATCTTTGCAAGCTGAAAAAGGCGGGAATCCGGAACGGGGACGATAGCTTTATTGGGCTCGATAGTACAAAACGGATAATTTGCCGATTCGGCGTTTTGAGCTTTTGTAAGCGCATTGAATGTTGTGGATTTGCCCACATTCGGAAGTCCTACTATACCAACTCCTAAACTCATTGCTTGTTTCCTTGCTGATTTATAAGCCAATACAGATTTATACGCACGCCAGCGCCGCTTGCTCCGCTTTGGTTATATCCCCAA
>JAIRNE010000015.1 GCA_031258205.1 Campylobacteraceae bacterium | reverse complement strand
GGGAATATCGGCTTGCCGTAATCCGCACGCTTACCCAACAAAAACACTATAACAAGTCCGGCAACACCCGCATTGATATGTACGACAGTACCGCCGGCAAAGTCAAGCACGCCATCGCTTCCTAAGAAACCGCCGCCCCATACCCAGTGGCAGATAGGCGCGTAAACGGCTATTATCCATATGACGCTGAAAATCAACCATGTGCTGAATTTCAGCCTCTCAATAGGCGCACCGCTCACAAGAGCCAGCGTAATACCTGCAAAAGTCATTTGAAAAGTCGCAAATAGTATAGAGGGAATAGTTCCGCTTACATCGCCGACTGCGATATTTTTAAGGAAAAATCCGTCAAATCCTATCAGACCTCCTATATCCGTTCCAAACGCTAAAGAGTAGCCTACTACTACCCAGACAAGTCCGGCTATAATATAACCTCCGATACTCATAGCCATTGTGTTCAAAAGGTTTTTAGAACGGGACATACCGCCGTAAAACAGCGCCAAGCCAGCCGGCGTCATAAGCATAACAAGCGTAGTCGCAACTATAACCCAAGCCGTATCGCCTGCGTTTAGCACGGCTTCAGCAGCCTCTGCAGCTTCCGTAACAGTCTCTTCCTCTTGCGCCGCTAAGACAGCGGGCAATGCCAACAACGTTGAAAGAGAGAATACTCTTTTCATCATCTGTACTCCTTTGTAAAATGATTTTATGAAATATTAACATTTGAAATTTACCTTTTTATGCAGATAAATGCTTATTTTTTAATCATTATTTGAAAATGTGTTTATTATCGCAATAATTATTTATTTTTAAGTTTTAATTATTATTTGGAGTAAATAATCCCATGTCGCTTTTCGTGTATTTTATTGTAAAGGTCAATATGGCGTAAGCGGTAAAACTAACGAAAAATAGTTATAAATTGTATTTTTTAGATTTGTCAATCAAAGTAATTTTATCGGTTAAATTATTTTTAGTAAACTTAAAAAGTAATCTTTAAGTTTTTATTGCGATATGTCATAATAGTTACGATTTTATGGTACTTTATGCAAATATAAAATTTGCTCTTAAGCAGGCTATTTTTTAGAATGTTTTAATTTATTAAGTAATAAAATGAACCGATTTGATATTTTATATCAAGGCTTAATTGAAATTTCAATTTTTAGGAAGGAGAATGTATGGATAAATACATCAAGCTTTTAATACCGTTTGCAGTCGGTATTGTTGTCTATCTTGCGGGACGTCTCGGGATAGATTTTTCAGATAGCGCCGTTGTTGACGGCGTACCGCAATTAACTCATGCTATTTGGATATATCTAAGTATCTTTTTGGGCGTTATCGTAGGACTTATTTTGGAGCCGATTCCGCCTGCGTTGGTAGGTCTTATCGGCGTTGCCATAGCGGTATTTTTTAAAGTTGGTCCGGCAAAATCGGGCGATCCCGAAGCTGTTATAAGCAGCGGTGCGGCAATAAATTGGGGCTTGTCCGGTTTTGCCAACAGTACCGTTTGGCTTATTTTCGGAGCATTTGCTATAGGACTTGGATATCAGCAGAGCGGACTTGGCAAAAGATTGGCGTTGGCGCTTGTTGAAAAGCTCGGAAAATCTACGCTTGGACTTGGATATGCAATAGCTCTCACGGACGGCATTCTTGCTCCTTTTATCCCAAGCAATACGGCAAGAAGCGGCGGCGTTATTTATCCGATAGTAAGTTCAATCCCTCCTATGTTTGACTCATATCCCGATAAAAATCCGCGCAAAATAGGCGGATATGTTATGTGGGTGTCTATAGCTATTACTTGCGTAACAAGCTCCATGTTCTTAACCGGTTTGGCTCCAAACCTGCTCGCCGTAACTACAGCGGTAAAATCAGGCGTTCCTGAAATAAGCTGGCTAAGCTGGTTTATAGCGTTTTTGCCTGCGGGTATTTTACTGTTTGTTTTAACGCCGCTTTTAGCGTATATTATCTATCCTCCTGAAGCTAAAGGTTCTCCAAATGTTGTAACTTGGGCAAAAGAGGAGTACGCTAAGCTTGGAATAATAACAACAAAAGAGAAGTGGATGATAGCTATATCGGTGTTTGCTCTTGTATTTTGGATACTCTCTTCAATAGGCGCCGTAAAAGGAACCATTGTAGAGATAAACGGCACGACAACGGCAATATTTGTTATTATTTTTATGCTTGCGGCTAAAATCATCTCATGGAACGACTTTTTGAGCAATAAGCCTGCATGGAACGTTTTAGCTTGGTTTGCTACGTTAGTCGCTTTAGCGGAAGGCTTAAAAAACGTCGGCTTTTTGGCTTGGCTATCGGAAATACTTAGAGAGTACCTTGTCGGCTTCTCTCCGATGGCGGCTATTATAGGCTTAGTGTTGGCTTTTTATCTATTGCACTACTTTTTTGCATCAACTACAGCTCACGTTACTGCGCTGCTTGCGTTGTTTATTATAATGGCTCAAGCGATTGAGGGCGTTAACGTCTATCTTGCAACTGTCCTTATGATGCTCTCTTTGGGTATTATGGGTATTATAACTCCGTACGGAACGGGACCTTCGCCTGTCTATTTTGGCTCCGGGTATATCAAAGGTTCGGATTTTTGGAAACTTGGCGCGATATTCGGATTGATATTCCTTGTCGTATTTTTAGTTATAGAGATTCCTTGGGTTCTGTATGTTGTTGGGGATTGGATAACTCCAGCTTCCGCAGTATCTGTAAATTAAAAAACATCAGCCTCTATTTTGTTAGAGGCTGATTTAAATTCATTGTAATAAGCGAAACGACGAAGCAATCCATTAATACGAAATGTTAATATTTTAAGTTTTTGATTAAAATTATAGATTTTTGTTTTAAAGAAAATAGAATAACTAATCTTTTTCGGTAATTCCTCTGGATTGCCGCGCTTGCGCTCGCAATGACGAAGTAAGACAATTGCATGGGCAAACCGCAATAACAAAAATAAAAAGGCGGAGGTAGTACCTTTGCAGTTACTCTTACATGTAAATGATTGAAAGTTAGTCCAAAGCGAATTCAATCACCACACAGAAAAACGTTACTCTCTTACATATAAATGATTAAAAGATGGATTGCCGCACTCGCGCCCGTCGCTCGCAATGACATCAATCATCCGTCATTGCGAGGAGTGAAGCAACGAAACAATCCATTCTTTTTCGTCATTGTATCCCTCCCCCGTCATTGCGAGGAAGGAGCGAAGCGACTGACGAAGCAATCCACCAACATGTAAGTATTAAATAGTTTTCAATTTAAAGCAATATGTTTTTATTGTTTTAATATAGCAAGGCGATTTATTTTTTGGATTGCCGCACTTCGTTCGCAATGACGGAATATTGCAAGGACGAATTTCCGCGCTTTGCTCACGAAAAAATGTGAACAGCGCGGATATATTACGGTTTTATTTATAATCTAAAAATCCTATATCCTTTACGGCAATGCAACTGTTGCAAAAAAGGCTTGTGTTATCCTTTGAAATAGGATTTATAATCCGTGAGAATAACTGAAAATTTTCTAAAAAGCACTGTGTTATTCTTTGTAATAGGATTTATAATTATCTATAGCCTTTATAATCTATGCGAAATGGTTGTATTATCTTTTAAAACAAGGTTTATAATTTTGTTATTGCAATGGACACGTGATGAATAGTTGGCATTATCTTTGTAGTTGCCCAATCAAGCAAGTGCCAGCTCTCCCCATTCGTCATTGCGAACCCAGCTATTAGAACATCTGATAAAATTGATACTTTTATCTATTGGCAGAATATTTTTTATTTTTGCAGGGATTATTATTTATATGGATTGCCGCACTTACGCCCGCAATGACGGGAAAAGATTGTCATTGCGAGCCGCTTGCGGCGCGGCAATCTATTTTTATTTATCTTTCAAAACAGGATTTATAACAGGACAATGCCTCTTTCATTGCGGATTTTGAGATAAGGCATTATCCTTTAAAACAAGATTTATGATAAAACGAAAGTTAGGCTTTAATTTCTTTTAAAATCTCGTCTTTTCTATTTTATAACTTCGGCAATTAACTCTAACGGATGTTTAAAAGCGGTTTTTGCACCCTCTTTATCTAAAGCGTTGGTAAGCTGCATTCTGCATGCGCCGCACTCCGCGCTGACAAATACGGCATTTGTCTTTTGTATCATCTGCGCCTTTGTGCCGCCTGCTTTTTGAGAAAATTTAAACTTTTCGCTCTGCATCGTTACGCCGCCAAAACCGCAGCATTGCGCCGGGTCGCTCATCTCTTTGATATCGTAATTTGCCTCAAGCAGTGCGCGCGGCTCTTTAAATACCTTTAATACTTTTCTCGCGTGACATGGGTCATGATAAGTTACTAAATTTTCCGATTTGCCCAAACTCTTCAAAAGCGCGGAAAGTTCGGTCTTTTTATAAAGCCATTCGCTCGCCATAAAAACCTTTGCGGTTATCTTTTTTATACGTTTTAACATTTCGTCATCTTCTGACATAAACCGTTCCCAATCCTCTTTTATCATTGCCGCACATGTGGCTTCGGGTATTATGATAGCATCTACGTCATCTAAAAATGTCTCAAAATAGTCCACATTTTTGCGTATAAGTTTATCTACCGTCTTAAAATCTCCGGTAAACAAGGCAGGAGCGCCACAGCATTGCTGATATTTAGGTAAAAGTACATTGATTTTCAAAGCTTTTAAAATTTTAAGCAGGCTCTCGGCTGTTTTCGTATAATGATAATTTGAAAAACAGCCCGCAAATACGGCAACTTTTAAAGCGGTACCCTGAGCGTTTTGTATAAATTCGGCATGAGAATTTAAAAAGCTTCTTTTATTTAGCCGCGGCAATACTCTTTTGCCGACAAAAGGCAGCGGAAAACGCGCTTTCATGGATTGGCTGTTTTTATCAACCTTGAATAATAAAGGCACAAAAAACGCACCCAAAGACAAAGAAAAATCCATCGCTTTTTTATGCCGCAAAAGGAAAAAATAGACTCTTTTAAACCACGCTATGCCAAATTTTTCGGCTATGTCGCGGCGAATATTTTCTATGGCAATGTCTGTCGGCAGTGAAGTCGGACAGATACTTACGCATGTAGAACACAAAAAACAGCTTTCAAATATATTTTTAGCGTTTTTATCTAACTCCAATTCGCCTCTTTGATACGCTCCCGCAAGCTCCAAAAAACCGCGCGGACTTGTAACTTCGTCAGAATTTATTTGGTGAATCGTACAGCTTGGAACGCATTTGCCGCACTTTACGCAAGCTTCGCTTGCCTTTGTAAAATCAAAATTCATACGGTTTTACTAAAGCGGCGCAGCTGCGCCTTTTTTAGATATGCGTCAAACGGCATACAGATATTGCGTATCAGCAGCGTTCCCGTATCGCTGACACACAAAGACTCTTTTTCAAGCGTTATAAGTCCCTCGTCTATAAATATTTGAAGCTCTTTGATATCATCTTTGAAATAGTCAAAAAAGTCTATATTGAAACGCTTTTGTATATTTTTGATATTTAGTTTAAAATTACTCATCATCTCCATAATCACAGCTTTTCTAAGCATGTCGTCCTTGTTTAACGTCAATCCTCTCATTACCGGCAGTTTCCCGCTCTCTATAGCCGCTTCGTACTCGCCCATTTCCCTGAAATTTTGCACATAGTGCGTCGGTCCTTCGCCTATACTCGTAAGTCCGATACCTATCAAATCAGCTCCGCCTTTTGTAGTATATCCTTGAAAATTTCTATGTAATTCACCTTTTTCAATAGCCAAAAAAAGTTCGTCCGTCGGTTTTGCAAAGTGATCCATTCCTATCATTTGATACCCATGGGAGTTTAAAAAGTCTATAGTGTGACGCATAATAGCAAGCTTTTCTTTGGGAGTTGGCAGCGTTGTTTCGTCAAACTTTCTCATCGTTTTTTTCATCCATGGAACATGAGCGTAGTTAAAAATCGCATATCTGTCTATGTCAAGCTCCAGCGATTTTTCTAAAGTTTTACTAAAACTCTCCAAGCTTTGATATGGAAGCCCGTAAATCAAATCCATATTTATTGAAGTTATGCCGACATTTCTTGCGATATCAACGGCATTTTTTGTAATATCAAAAGGCTGTATGCGGTGCACTTCTCGCTGAACTTTTTCGTCAAAATCCTGCACTCCAAAACTAACGCGGTTAAATCCGTTGGCGCACAGCACATCCATCTGCTCCTGCGTTAAAAAACGCGGGTCTATCTCACAGCTTATCTCGGCATCTTTGGCGCGGTTAGGAAAAGTGCGCCAAATAGCTTCAATGATTCTCTCTAACTGTTTTGCGTCAAAAAACGTAGGCGTTCCTCCGCCAAAATGCAGCTGTAAAACTTCCCTTGAAGTATCAAGCGAACGCGATAATATCTGCATCTCTTTTAAAAGGTAGTCTATGTACCGCTCTTTTTTCTCCTCTTTACTTGTAAATACCACGTTACAGCCGCAAAAATAACAAGCAGACCTACAAAAAGGCATGTGAAAATATAAAGATAGTTTTCGGTTTTTGTCTTGTGATTTTAGTATCGCTTCATAATCTTCCGCGCTAAAATCATCTATAAATTCCGGAGCGGTCGGATAACTTGTATATCTTGGTCCCGGTTTTGAATATTTCGCAAACTGCTCAAAATCTATCATAGACTGCCTTAACTTAACATGTCATGAGGAGATGCATTATTATAAAGCCCTTTTAAGTCCACAAACAGCGAAGGGTGTTTCTTTTTGATGTTGGCGATAAGTTTTTCTATATCTAACTGCACGGCTTTAGCATTTTTGCTGGATTTAGCCATATTTTTTATCTCGTCCATAGCCACCACCCAAACGTCTCCAAAATCTACAGGCAAATACTTCCATATCGTTTTTTCAAGCTTCAGTTCAAAATTTTCCTGCCCCAAATTTTTGAGGTTATTTACCATTTTTGTCAGTGTGTCCAACGATACAAGCGTATGAATCTTTTTCTTTTCGTCTATCACAAACCACGGCTCTTTGGCTTCCCAACTCCCGCTTTTAAGGTTAAGCGATTTTACGTCAGGGTTATCCGTAAGCTCCACTTCCAATATCGTTTTACCGCTCTCGTCCTCTATGCCTATCTTTTTTGAAAGTTCGTCTATCTTATCGTAAATTGTTATCTCATCCATAAAATCTCCCGTTTTATCTATACTTATCCAGCCAAACCATAACCGCTTTTTGTACATGCAGCCTGTTTTCAGCTTCGTCAAATATCTCATTAGCATGTTCTTCAAAAACTTCATCACTCACCTCATATCCTCTATATGCCGGCAAACAGTGCAAAAACATTGCATCTTTTTGCGCTAAAGCCATCATTTTATCATCTACCATAAACCCCTCGAAATCTTTTATTCTTTTCTCTTTTTCACTTTCTTGCCCCATGGATACCCATGTATCGGTAGTAACTACTTTGGCGTCTTTAACGGCGTCTTTGGGGTTTTCACATATAACTATTTTCGCGCCGCTTTTTTTTGCAAATTTATATGCGTTTTTTAACACGTCTTGGTCTGCTTCGTATCCTTTTGGCGTTGATATATGAAACCTAAATCCGATTTTTGAGGCGAGCATTAGCCAAGAGTGCGCTATATTATTGCCGTCTCCTACGTAAGCAACCGATAGATTGTTATCATAGCCTCTTTCGCAAATCGTCAGATAATCCGCCAAAATCTGCATAGGGTGATACTTATCGCTAAGTCCGCTGATAAGCGGCACAGAGGAGTACTTTGCAAACTCCTCAAGTCTCTCTTGTCCGAAAGTTCTTATCATCACCATATCTACCATACGGCTTAAAACCCTTGCCGTATCTTTTAACGGCTCTCCGCGTCCAAGCTGTATATCATCTGTCGATAAAAACAGTCCTTTGCCTCCAAGCTGATGAATTCCGACTTCAAAGCTCACTCTTGTTCTTGTGGAACTCTTTTCAAATATCAT
>JAIRNE010000004.1 GCA_031258205.1 Campylobacteraceae bacterium | reverse complement strand
GTATTTGAAGAGATGCTCTCCTGCGCTTCGGACTTGCTAAGTTCTCTTGGATTGGCGCACAGGCATATTTTGCTTTGCGGAGGCGACTTGGGTTTTAGCGCGGCAAAGACTGTGGATTTAGAGGTGTGGTTTCCGGGACAAAATAGATACCGCGAGATAAGTTCGGTGTCAAATACAAGGGATTTTCAAGCGCGCCGAGCAAAAATCCGCTACAAAAGCGACAAAAAAAATCTGTTAGTTCATACCTTGAACGGCTCATCTTTGGCTGTAGGAAGAACGCTTATCGCTATTATGGAAAATTATCAGCAAAAAGACGGAAGCGTTAAAGTGCCTGAAGTACTGCGAAAATATATGTAAAATTGTCTTAGTAAAGCAAAATATAGATAAAAGCTTTGACGACGCTTGTTCTAAATTAAAATACTTTTTGATTGGGCATGTTTCATGTAACGCCGACTTTTTGGGGTTTATTTGATGAAACTGTCATGAGATAACGCTTAAAGCTTTATCTCAAAATCGTTTGCAGTTCTTTGATTAACCCTTCCAAAAACGGCTTTTCATCCGGCAGTACGACAGAGGGTTCGCGCTGTTTTTTACCCCACATGGATTCCGGGAAAAACGCATCATTTTCAAAACGCGCCATAACATGTATATGCAGATGCGGCACATAGTTGCCAAACATTGCTATGTTGATTTTGACAGGATGATAATAATTTCTCATCTGTCTTTCCGTTATCTCCATAGAGCGGTAAAGCTCCTCTCTTAACCTTAAAGGACAATCTGTCAACTCTTTATACGGCGCAGTCGTGAAAATTTTCAGCCATGGAATATGCGACTCCTCTTTAAAAACAGTAATAAATTCGTTTTTAAATATCGGCATTAAAACTCCTTAAATCTCAATCTATAAGAACATCTCCTGCAAAGCTCTTCGGTTATAATACCATTTCTAAGCGCATTTGCCGTCGGCGCGGCGCGGCGAAGTATCTCTTTGATAGTTTCGCTATTGGCATTACCCAATAAAACCGACCCTTTATAATCAAGACAGCACGGCGTTACTCTGCCGTCCGATAAAATACCTATCTGCGCATTTAAACCGTAACATTTCGTATCTTTTACGATGGGCGCATCCAAACTTGGCCAATTAAAGAGTTCGTCAAAATGAACAAGCGTTTTTTTGGCTATTCTATTGTTATTTTGATATACCTTCGCGCCGTATTTTTTATAAAGCATATTGAAAATTGATTCGTTAAAAGCCGCTTCTGAATTATCGGCGTCCAAATTCCAAAGTCTAAGGTTTATAAATTCGCTCCCGTTTTTTTCAAGTTTATAATCAATAAGTTCAAAAATCGGCTTCAAATACTCTTCCAAACTCATCTTTTTAGCGTTTTTATTGAAGCTGTTCAATGAAATATTAATCTGCCCGACAGCCTTATGCAAAAGCGTTGATTTGTCGTGCAATTTCAGATAAAAACCGCTTGTCGTAAGCGATACTTTGTGGGAAAATTCAGCCGCAATATCCAAGTAACAATGCAGATTTTTATTTAAAAGCGGGTCGCCCATCACATGTAACGCTATCTCTTTTGTTTTGCCTTTTAACTCCCGCGCTATTTTTTGAAACAACGCCAAATCCATTGTGCGCGCAGGGGTTGATTTGTTCGGGCAAAAACCGCAGTTAAGCGCGCAGACGTTAGTAATCTCTATATAAACCCGATGAAATTTCATAGCGTTAACGCTTTTAGCTTTTGTCCTTTTGTATCGTCTTTGCAAAACTCCACTATTTTGCCGTGATATCGCGCGAAAAGAGTATTTTCGTCAATATCAAAATCGTACATTGCAATCGCTCTATCCCACCTGCCCAAAATCCCGTCATAAAACCACTCTTGTATCTCTTCGTAACTCTCAAACTCATATCCGAAACTCTTCAAAAGTCTATTTGTGTAACTGTCTATAACCATAACGGGCTTTAAACATGCATAGCAGAGTATCGCATCAGCGCTCTCAAAACCAATGCCTTTTTGCGCCAAAAGCCACTCTCTGTCTACATTTTGTTTGAAAACTTCAAAATCGCCGAACTCTTTTATGATATTGTGCGCCAATTTTTTTAGTCTCAATGCTTTTTGAGTTTTAAAGCCCGACTTTTCTATCAATAAACCCAATTCATATTCGTTAATATCGGCTAATGCGTGCAAAGTAAGCAAAGAGCGGCTTTTTAGATTGGAAAGAGAAATTTCGACATTGCTCCATTTTGTCTGCTGTGTCAAAATCGCTCCGACAACCACTTCAAACGAACCGCTGTTTGGCCACCAAAGCTTTTCGCAAGACTCTTTCAGATACCCAAGCCGTTTTAAAGCGGATAAAAGTTCTAAGCTATTCATGGCGCGCTTTTGTTATCTCTCGTTCATTGTGGTCATAAATCTTAATCTTGAAAGCTTCGGTGCAAACTCTGCCTTGAAGCTCAAAAACAACCATTTGAAAGATTTTTTTACACTCTTTTGGTATATCAAAAGGATAATTTAAGCCGGTTAAAAAACGTTTTATCGGCGCTTCTTTATCTACGCCGATAACGCCGTCCCTGCATCCTGTTAAACCTATATCGCACAAAAAAAGAGTTCCGTTGTCTATCGTCAAATCATCTGTTCCTATATGCGTATGGGTGCCGACGATAGCGGATACTTCGCCTTTTAACATTGCAAAAAGAGCCGTTTTCTCGCTTGTGGATTCTGCATGAAAATCTATAAAAACAGCCTCTGCTTTTTGCTCTTTGACAAAATTGACAGCCTCTTTCGCTTTTAAAAACGGATTGTCACACATGGGCATCGTAAAATGCCCCATAAGATTTATGATGCCAAGTTTGCCGCCGTTAATATCGCACACCATACTTCCGCGTCCGGGCACAATATCGGGCAGATTATACGGACGCAAAATCGGCATCGTTTTCATGCACTCCGCTATATCGCCTCTATCCCAAGTGTGATTTCCGCCGCTCATCACATCAATACCGCCGTTAAAAAGTTCAACCGCATTTTTCGCGGCTATACCAAAACCATGCGAAGCATTTTCGGTATTGGCTATCACAAAATCTATCTCAAACTCTTCTCTTAACTTTTTTAAATGCGCTTTTATCATATCGCGCCCCGGTCTGCCTACGACATCTCCTATAAAACCTATCTTCATAAAAACTTATCTCCAAAAAGTTCAAAAAACTGCTTTGCCGTGCGTCCGCTTCTGGATGCGCGGTAAGAGGCGTAACGTTTTGCTTCATCACGCATTAATGCGCGTTTTTCGGGACTTAACGATGGAAAATAACTCTCTGCAATTTCCAGATACTCATCAAACGTACCCTGATAAAACGAAAGCCAAAGCCCAAATCTGTCTGAAAGCGAAATCTTCTCTTCCACATTATCCGAATAATGAATTTCGCCGTTTTTTATTACCGTGCCGTCGTTATCAGTGTGAAATTCCGGTATCAAATGGCGGCGGTTAGAGGTAGCATATACCAAAACATTTTTAGGAGGCAATTCAATTGACCCTTCAATAACGCTTTTTAAGGCTTTATAGCTTGCGTCGCCTGTTTCAAAAGAGATATCGTCGCAAAATATGATAAATTTATACGCCAAATCCCTTATCTCATCGCTTATATCGGTAAGCGCGCTTAAATCCTCTTTTGATATCTCTATAACCCTAAGTCCGTCTTTATAAAAACGGTTTAAAACAGCTTTTATCAAAGATGATTTGCCAGTACCCCTTGAGCCCCACAAAAGCGCGTGCGAAGCCTTTTTGCCGTCTAAAAATCTTTGCGTATTTTCACAAAGCGCCTTTTTTTGCTCGTCTATATAAAGCAGTTCTTCCAGAGTAACAGTATCCACGTCAAAAACAGGTTTTAAACTCTCTTTTTTAGCTCTATAAACGGCGGCTTTCGTATTTTCCCAATCTATCATTTATTCTCCCCTTTTCGCAAAAACCCAAGAATAGAGGATATTATATCATCATCGTCAAAACTTGCGGCTTTAAGATAAACTCTTTTGTCGTTTTCATCTGTGATGGCGATATTCTCCTTATAATTTACAATACTTTTAAATCCCAATTCAAAAGCCAAAATCTTTATAATGATAATTGATAAAAATTGCTTTGAGGGTTCGTCAAGCTGCCCAAATCTATCCTCCATCTCTTCTTCTATTGTATAAACTTCGCTGACGCTTTCGCATTTGCTCAAACGGCGGTAAAGCTCAAGCCGCAGTCTATCCTCGCTGATAAACCGTTCATTCAGATATGCACTTACGGAAAGTTTTATCTCTACGTCACGCTTTTTTGCGGCAGTTTTATGCATCAATTCATTGATGGCATTTTCCAGCATCTTAAGATATAAAGAGTAACCTATATGTTTTATGTGTCCGCTTTGAGCCTCGCCTATCAAATTGCCGCCGCCTCGTATTTCCAAATCATGATAAGCCAATACCGAACCGCTTCCCAAAAATGAGTTAGACTCTAAAGCTAAAAGTCTTTTGCGTCCACCCTCGTTTAACTCCTCTTTATTGTCCACCAAAAAGTAACAAAAGCCTTGATTGTGAGCGCGCCCTACTCTGCCGCGCAATTGATGTAAATCCGCCATGCCGAAACGCTCGGAAGACTCTATAATGATAGTATTGGCATTCGGCAGGTGAATGCCGCTCTCTACGATTGAAGTTGAAAGCAGTACGTCATACTCTCTGTTTTCAAACTTTAGTATCTCATCTTCGCTGATAGAATCGCTTATTCCTGAATGCAATACCAAAACGCGAATATTTGGGACTATTTTTTTTAACTCTTTAGCTTTTAGATTTATCGTGGCTATACGGTTATGAATATAAAAGACTTGTCCAGCGCGCCTAAGCTCTCTTGATATTACCTCGCGCACGATTTTCTCATCATACTCTTTTACAAATGTCCGCACATCTTCTCTGTCGTTTGGCGGAGTTAAAATCTGCGAATACTGTTTTATAGAACTCAAAGCCATGTTAAGACTTCTTGGAATCGGCGTTGCGCTCATGGACAATATATGTATATTCTCGCGCATATTTTTTAACTTCTCTTTTTGTTTAACGCCAAATTTATGCTCTTCGTCTATAATTAAAAGGGCTAAATTTTTACAATTCACCCCTAAAAGCGCGTGAGTGCCGATACAAACGTCAATTGCGCCCTCTTTTAATCCTTTCAATATTGCGCTCTTCTCTTTAGAGGAAGAAAATCTATCAAGCTTTGCCGCCTTAACGCCAAAATTTTCAAATCTTTTGGAAACGCTTTTGAAATGCTGCAGCGATAAAAGCGTTGTAGGTACGATAAAAAGCGATTGGAAACCGTTTTTTGCGGCGCAAAGGATAGCATTCATGGCAACTTCGGTTTTACCAAATCCGACATCGCCGCTAAGAAGCCTGTCCATAACTCTGCCCGAACCCAAATCCTGCAAAATCTCTTCAACGCTTTTTCTCTGGTCGGGGGTATATGTAAAACCGGCGCTATTTTGAAACTCGTCTACGGGCGCATTTAAAATGTCCATCTTAAAGCCCTCTATAAGCTCTCTTTTAGCCGCTATATCTATAATCTCTTTAGCGATTTCAAAGAGTTTCGCGCGTGTTTTTTCTTTGAGCTTTAGAAAGCTTCCTTTGCCAAGCCTGTCCAAAACCGCTACAGAGCCGCTGTCTGCGATATAACGGTCTATGAGGTTTAGATTTTCCACAGGCAAAAGAAGTTTGTCACCGTCTTGATACTCTATAAAGATAAAATCTCTCTTTGCGCCTAAAACAGTCGTATTTTGCAAACCTCTAAAGATGCCTATGCCGTAATTTTCATGCACTACATAATCGCCGATTTTAAGTTCGTCAAGCAGTATGGACGGATGTTTTCTGCGCTTTTTTTGAACCGGACGGTTTAATGAGATAATTATCTCGTTTTCTGAAATGAGATTAACAATCAGCGGACTTTGCACAAATTCCACATTACCGCCAAGCTCTATATCCGCTTGTTTTACAAGCGTTTGTGAGCGCGCTAAAATTTTAACTTTCTGCTTTTTATGAAACTCTAAAAAAGGCTTTATAGCAGATATTTGCAAATCTTTAAAAACAGAAGGTTCGGGTATTATGGGGATAGATTTTAAAAGTTTTAAGTCTGCATTATAAAACTGCGACGCCTCTTCAAGCTCGTTTTCCATTTTATAAGCGTAGATAGATTTTTTTTCGGACAGATAATTTTCGGCATTTTCGCCCAATGTCCAAAAACCCAAAGACTCTATATCTTGATTAATACTGTTGGAATTTAACTTTTTAACGTCACTGCTCATCTTTTCATAAGCGCTGCCGTCAAGCGAAAAGAGTGCCGGCGTTATCGTAACGCTGTCTAACTCTTCTTTTTGGCTTTTTTGACTTTGGACGGAAAAATATCTGATACTCTCCACTTGATTGTCAAAAAAACAGATACGCACAGCCTCTTCAAAATCGGTAGGATAGATATCTGCTATATCGCCTCTAAACGACGCTTCGCCGCGCTCCTCAACGATATCTACAAAGCTGTACCCCCAGCGCAAAAGCTTCTCTTTAAATTCGCCAAGTTTTATCGTATCGCCGAATTTTATAGCTAAAGTTTCAAAAAGATACGGTTTTGGGAGCGAATGAAGCAGCGTCCTTAGAGGAGATATCAAAATCTTTTTTGCAGAACTCTCTTTGTGATACCTGCCAAGTACATTGATAAGTTCAAACAACTCGCTTCGGTATGAGCGTAAATCATCGCCAAAAGATGCTCGAAAGTCAGGCAGAGTAAATGTTTCTCTGCCTGCAAACGCGGCGGCATTAGAGACAGTAAAAGCGTCTTTATCATCTTTGCAAATGATAACTTCAACTTCGCTTTTTTGCTTTAGATACTCAAAAACTGCCGCTTGCAAACTCTATTCTTTACTCTCTTCGTCTGTCTCTTCTACCGTTATCAAACGCTGTTCTGTTGTATCTTTTTTGTGACTCTCGCCTTCAAAATGAGACTTTTGCTCAATAACCAATTCATTACTGTAAACTACGCCAAACAGTGCGCCGCCCTCTAAAATCTCAATGCTCTCGCATACGGCTTTACCTTCAAACTTGCCGTTAATCATCATTTTCGGCGCTTCTACTTCGCCTTTGATAAGACCGCGCTTGCCGATAACGATAGTGCTTGTGGAATAAACCTTGCCTAAAACCATGCCGTCCACATAAAGATATGTAGAGAGTTCGAACACTCCCTCAAGTTTCGCTCCGTTAGCTACTATTGTGGATTCTGTTTGTTTGCTAATAATATGCTCATCACCTCTAACAAAGAGTCCCATTGTACGTTTGTCTCCTTCTCAAAAATTTGTGAAAAATCATTTAAATTCCAATTTACAAAATTTATAGGATTCAGCGCGCGCCCAAGAAAACGCACCTCATAATGCAGATGCGGACCGCTTGAGAGCCCCGTATTACCCGAATTTGCTATATGGTCGCCTTTTTTAACGAATTGCCCCACTTTAACCAGCATCTTTCTATCCAAGTGGGCATAATAACTTTTAAATCCAAAACCGTGATCTACAATCACCAAAGAGCCGTATCCGGAGTCGCTGTATCCGGCATATTCTACTATGCCAAGAGCCGGAGCGTAAATCGGCGTTTGCAGAGGCGTTCTAAAATCAAGTCCGCTGTGAAACTCGTTTGTCATTTTTATAGGATGTTTTCTCATGCCGAATTTATCGGATATCCCATTATGCGTCGTAACTGCGCCGTTTGGTATAAACTGTAAAAGCAAAGACTGCTGTACGGTTGTAAGAGTGATATTTGAAAGTCTCGCTTCATGAGTTATATTTTCATCTTCCTCATGAGCAATTCCAATGATTGACTCTATCTCTTCAATTTTGCTTTTTATCACTTCATAATAGGCTATCTTATCATTTAACTCATTTTGAAGTTCGTCTTTTTTAATGTCAAGCTGTCCAACCTTGTGATTCAAAACCGTGATATATATAACGCCGCCTGCAAACAGTAAAGCGATAAGTATTAAAAATATGGCAACTACGCGTTTTAATATATCGTCTATCGTATAGTGACGCGAACCTTTTACGTCCGAAATAGTTATCGTAAATTTATGTCTCATTAAAATACCTTAAAAATTTCTCCGCGACACCAAACGAGCCAAATACGAGATACTCATTATCTTGATTAATCCCGTCAAAATTTTTTACATTCACTCGCTGTTCAATAAGAATTTTTTTTATCTCATCTTTTGCGTCCATGCGATACGGATTTGCTAACTCTATAATTTCAACGCTTTTGATTATGGGCATTAAAATTTTTAAAATGCAATTATAGTCTTTATCTTTATAGGAATTGTAAACTAAAACCACTTTTTTTCCGCTAAAAATCTCTGCGGCTCTTTTTGCCGCGCTTATATTATGCCCAACATCTATCGTAATATTCGGGGCTATTCTCTCAAATCTGCCTTTTAAGCTTAATTTTTTTAACTTACTTAAATCCGCATCAAAACCAAGCGTTTTAGCCGCATTTAGCGCAACAAGCAGGTTTTCTTTTAACATACGCGGCAGTAAATATCTATCGGCATATCTCTCCACGCCGCTTTCGTACTCATCTTTATGCACATATATAAATTCAAGCCCTAAAACAGCCTCTCTTTGCTGGATTATCTCAATCGCCGCGCTCTCTTCCTGCGGCGCGATAACGGCTACATTATTCACGCTTTGAAGTTTTGTGAAAGCTATCTCTTTGATGGTTTTTCCAAGTAAATCCTGATGGTCTAACGAAATGGGAGTAACGACAGACAACGCTTTGGGCGCAACGTTTGTGGCGTCAAATTCGCCGCCGACACCCGCTTCCAAAATCATATAATCGCACTTTTCGTAAGCTAAAAAAGCTAAAAACGTAGCATATTCAAAATATGAGAGTTCGCTCTCGTAAGCACCCAATATTTTTAAAAGTCTCTCATGCAGTATATCCAATTCGTCATACCCGACACATGCGCCGTCTTTGTAAAAACGTTCGTTAAACTCCAAAATATGCGGAGATGTGTAGTGTCCGATTTTAAGCCCTGTATCCTCAAGTATTTGCGCTAAAAATCTGCCTGTTGAACCTTTGCCGTTTGTGCCTATAACATGTACGGCTTTAGGGAAGCGAAAGTTGTGAGATACGGCATTAAAAATGCGCGGCATCCGTCCGTAATCTATATGGTCATAATATAGCGGTTTTTTTTCAAGATATTTTAATAAAACGCTCATTAAGGCTTACTTTTTGCCGCTTTGTAAGCCTTTTACGGCAACAACAGCCGTAAATTCATCAACAGCATCTAACGAAGCGTATCGTATCGCTTCAAATCTTTTTGTATCGGAGATAATGCTGTCCGCCGCTATCGGAAAGTCATATTGACCGCTTGTCGTAACGCTTCCCTTTTCGCCCGAACTTAAAATATAATCAATCCTAAGTTTTGCAACTGTCCTGTAAGAGACAACATATCCGTTTGCGTCGTACACAAGCGGATTGAAATCAACATTGTCCAAATATACGCTTAAAACGCTGTCCGCCTCGGCGCGCGAGGTTATTTTTGAGCCAAATCTATCCACAAATGCCGCCTGCACGGCGTCTTTAATCAAAACGGTATTTTGCGGATCTACTCTGCTGATGGCAACATAAACATATACGCTCTCGCCGATAACGCTTTTAGCTAACTGTGCGCTGGGCTTATATCCGCAGCCAATAATAAAAACCGACAAAACAAAGAGTACAGCCGTTCTCATGCAACTACCAAATTTACAAGTTTTTTATTGACATAAATCTCTTTTTTAAGACTTAAACCGTCTATCCACTTTGCCGCTGCCGCTTTTGCGCAAGCTAAAATCTCCTCTTCGCTCGCATCTGCATTTATCTCAAATTCGGCTCTTCTTTTACCGTTTACGGTAACGGCTAAAATCATACTTTCAGCTTCAAATACGCTCTCGTCTATCTTAAGCTGCTGCGTGAAATTTTTGCATTCAAAAAGTTTTTCGCTTATCTCGCTAGCGGTATGCGGTATAATCGGCTCTAAAATATTTAACAATATAAAATACCCCTCGCTCCAAACGGTTCTGTTTGTTTGAACGCTTAAAGCGTTAAAAGCTTCCATAGATGCGGCTATAAGCGTATTGAACGAGTATGAACCGTTTTTGTAGCTCTCTTCGCTTTTTTTCAACGCTTCATATACTTTTTTTCTTGCGTACTGCTCCTCTTTTGTAAGCGCGGCGTGTTCAATTTTCGGCAAAGTTTGGCATGGATTTGCATTATCGCTTCTATCGCAAACTCTTTTGATAAATTTAAAAGCGCCTTCCACCGCACTGTCATTCCACTCCAACTCTTTTTGTACGGGTGCGGCAAAAAGTATAAACAGTCTTGCCGTATCTGCTCCGTACTTCTCAATGATACTGTCGGGATCTACGACATTTCCTTTTGATTTGCTCATCTTAGCGCCGTCTTTTAATACCATTCCCTGCGTCAAAAGATTTGCAAACGGCTCGCTCGCATCCTTTATAAAACCCAAATCTCTAAGAGCTTTTGTAAAAAATCTTGAATACAAAAGATGTAAAATGGCATGTTCAATACCGCCGATATATTGATCAACGCTCATCCAGTATTGAACGCTTTTCTCATCAAACGGCACACTTTGCCACAAAGCTCTCGGCGTTGTATAACGCAAAAAATACCAGCTTGACTGCACAAACGTATCCATTGTATCCGTTTCTCTTTTTGCATCAGAGCCGCACTTAGGACATTTTGTAAATTTCCACGTCGGGTGCTTATCAAGCGGATTGCCCTCGCCCGTTATCTGTACGTCATCAGGCAGCGTTATGGGCAGATTTTCCTCTTTTTCAGTTACGGCGCCGCATTTCGGACATAAAATGATTGGTATCGGCGCGCCCCAATACCGCTGACGGCTTATCCCCCAATCGCGGAGTTTGTAATTAACGCTCCTTTTGCCGATATTTTGCTTTTCAAAATAGTCTATTATCGCGTTTTTAGCCTGCACTGAAGTAAGCGCGTTAAAGTTGTCCGAATTTATCAATATACCGTATTCGGTAAACGGCAAAACCGTTTTTTCATCGTTTGATTTTACAGTCTGAACGACAGGCAAAGAGTATTTTTGAGCGAACTCAAAATCTCTCTCATCATGAGCCGGCACAGCCATGACCGCTCCGCCGCCGTATTCAAGCAAAACAAAATTGGCAATCCACACGGGAATTAACTTTTTCGTGAGCGGATGGATAACCGATATACCCAAATCCAATCCCTCTTTTTCGCTTGATTGACGCTCTTTTGCGCTTTGTCTTTGCATATTTTTGACAGTCAATATCTTATGTTCGTCCAATAGCTTTCGCTCTAAAATCTCATTTACTATTGGGTGATTGGGGGCAAGAGCGGAGTATGTTACGCCAAAAATCGTATCTGGACGCGTAGTAAATACTTTATATCCGTCAAACTTTCCGCCTAAAAGCTCTTTAGATTCGGAAGATAATTCAAAATTAAACTCCAAGCCCTCGCTCTTTCCTATCCAATTCTCCTGCATTGTCAAAACCTGCGCAGGCCAATGATTTTCAAGCTGTTTCAAATCCCTTAAAAGCTCTTCGGCATATTGTGTGATTTTAAGGTAATATCCGGGCATTTCGCGCTGTTCTACAACCGTACCGCATCTCCAGCATTTACCCTCTTCCACCTGCTCGTTTGCTAAAACGGTTTGACAGCTTGAGCACCAATTTAGAGTTGCATTTTTTCTATATACAAGTCCTTTTTCATACATTTTGATAAAAATATTTTGCTCATGTTTTGTATATAACGGATCGCTTGTGGCAACCTCTCTTGTTTTTGAAAATGAAAACCCCAAAGAGTCAAGCTCATTGCGCATACAGTCTATATTTTCATAAGTCCATTTTTTAGGGTGGATACCGTTTTTGATAGCGGCATTCTCGGCAGGCATACCAAAAGAGTCCCACCCAATCGGATGCAGTACATTAAAACCCTGTTTGCGATAATATCTGGCAATCGCATCGCTGATTGTATAATTTCGCACATGCCCCATATGTATGCGCCCGCTCGGATACGGAAACATGCTTAAAATATACTTTTTTTTCCGCGAAAAATCGTCTGAGGGCTCAAAAGCATCCGTTTCAAGCCACTTTTTCTGCCACTTTTTTTCAACTTCTCTGTATTGCATAATTTAAAACTCGTCTCTTGCTTTTGCAGACTCTACAACAACAAGTACCAATGAAAACAGATTTGCAATTATAGCGCCTATGGACAGAGCTATAACTACATTTGTATTTCCTGAAATCTCCAATATCAAAAACGCCGGTATCAAATGCAAGTCAGCCACCAAAGAGCTTGCAAGAAGCTCGGCTGAAAGCGTATTTTTGATGCCTATTTTTAAAAATGTAGATATGAGATTTATGCTCATGGCGATAAAAAGCGTAATCTCATTTTGTTCATATAAAAAGCCTGCCGTTGTAGTAAGGCTCATCAAAGCAAAAAATATATATATTACTTTACCCCAATCCATATTAACTCCTTAAATTCTTCCATGCTCGTATTGAGCGCGCATTTTTGCTTTTTCTATTCTCATCTTCTCTTTTTTAGCGATATTTGCTCTATACTCCGCCGCATCAAATTTAAGCCATTTTAAAAGCGGCGCGGCGATAAAGATGGAACTGTAAGTGCCTATGATAATGCCCACTGTTAGTACCAATGAAAAGCCGTATATAGACTCTCCTCCGAAAAACAGCAATGCCGCCACGACAAAAAGCGTCGTTAAAGAGGTAAGCGTTGTGCGCGACAAAGTCTTTGAAACAGATGAGTCTATAATCTCAAAAAGATTTGTATTTTTTGAGCTTTTTAACTCGTCTCTAATTCTGTCAAATACAACTATCGTATCATTAATAGAGTATCCCACAAGCGTCAAAACGGCGCCTAATATCTCAAGATTGACGTCTATACGCAATAGGGCTATCACGCCGATAATCAATACGACATCGTGAAGCTCCGAAACTGCCGCCGCAACGCCAAATCGCCATTCAAACCTAAACGCAATATATATCAGCATAGCGATCAATGATACAACAATCGCCATCATACCTTTTTGTCTTAACTCGTCGCCGACTTTAGGACCTACCATATCTACGCGGCGTATCTCAAACTCTCCGGTACCCTGCAATGTTTTGACCATCAAATCGCCCACGTCTTCGCCGATAGTTCCGCTGCTTCCTTGAAAACGGATAGTTACTTCGTCTTTTGCGCCGAATTCCGTTACGCTTGCTCCGCGAAAAAGCGGCTCTTTATCTACATTTTCGCGTATTTTATCTATCGGCGCGTCAGAGTCAAGATATTTGACTTGTACAACCGTACCGCCGGCAAAATCTATACCAAAATTTAAACCCCAAACAGCCACTGCAAATATAGTCGCTAAAGCGCAAATAATAGATATAGCATTCATTATCACGCTTAATTTCATAAACTTATATGTTTTATTGTGATTAAAGATTTCCACTATTCACCCTTTTTATGCCAAACCAAAATGTAATGTTTCGGCTTTTTTCAATTCTATTGGCAAAAAACTCATAAATGCCGCGCGTGCCGAGTATCGCCGTAAGCATGGAGATAAATACGCCAAAACTTAACGTAATGGCAAAACCCTTAATCGGTCCCGTGCCGTAAATATACAAAACTACAGCCACTATAACGGTCGTAAGATTGGAGTCCACGATAGCGGTCATAGCGTTTTGATAGCCGTGTTCTATCGCGGCTTTTATGCTCACACCCGAACGCAGCAGTTCTCTCATGCGTTCATTAATGATGACATTGGCGTCTATTCCCATACCAACAGTCAAAATGATACCAGCCATTCCCGGAAGCGTCAAAGTCGCACCGAAAAATGCGATAAGAGCCAACAAAATGAGAAGGTTGCTCACAAGCGCGATAGAAGCTATAACACCCGCCATTCTATAGTAAAAACACATAAACAAAGCTACGGACACAAAACCAAATACTAAAGCTATAGAGCTTGCCCTTACGCTGTCCGCGCCTAAAGAGGGTCCCACACTGCGCTGTTCAAGCATGGTAACGGGAGCTAAAAGCGCGCCGCTTCTTAACGCTATGGCTATATCGCTTGCCTCTTTATTGCTGAAAGCGCCCGTTATCTGACCGCTTCCGCCGCCGATACGCCCTTGTATGACAGGCGCGGAATAAACCGTATCGTCAAGTACAATCGCTAATTTTTTGCCTATATTTTTACCCGTGAAATCGCCGAAAATTTTCGCGCCCTGAGCGTTTAGCGAAAACTCTATCATCGGACGATTAGTCTGGTCAAATCCGACTTTAGCGGATGTGAGCATAGAGCCGTCAAGCACAGGCATAGCTTTTAAGAGATATTTTCCTCTGCCGCTTTTGTCCGGATACAGCACATCTCCGTAAGCCGCCGCTTCTTGAGGACTCATAAAATCGGCTCTTGCATTCCTCTCTTCATCTACAGCCATCAATTGAAGATGCGCCGCTTTAGCGATAAGCTCTCTTACGCGCTGTTCATCTTCTCTTGTTTTAACGCCCGGAATCTCTACCAATATATCCTCTTCGCTCTGCTTAGCTACGGTAGGTTCGGCAAGTCCGAATTGATCAAGCCTGTTTCTGATTGTCTCCACAGCCTGCGTAACAGCCAAATTGCGCACATTTTGTTTTTCTGTGTCGCTTAAGCTTATAGTATAATCAAACCCTTGCTTATCAACGATCAGTCCGCCTATGTCGTCAAGTATAGAGTCCAAATTTTTCTCTTCGTCCTCATCTAAAAGCGTCAAAGTAACAGTATCGTCTTTAACTTTGAGCGCGTCTATGATGATACGATTGTCGTCTGTGTTGTATTTAATGCCGATTGCTATGGATTTTAATTTGGAAGATATTGCCTCGTCCGTTTTCACGCCAAGCAGCATATACAGCCCGCCTTGCAAATCAAGCCCTAAAGATACTTTAGCCCCTTTTTCGGTTTGCAAAAAAGTCGGCATGCTAAAGACGATACCAAACAGCGTAGCTATTAAAAAAATAATGAGGCGATGGTTTAAGCCTTTATTATTCATCTACTTTCTTTAGTATATATTCTTTAACGATTTTTACGATTACGTTATCGCTAAGTTTTATTTTGATAAAATCCTCTTCAACATTTGTCACTTCGCCGAATAACCCGCCGCTAGTGATGATTTTATCGCCTTTTTTCAGCTCGGTAAGCATCTGTTTATGGGCTTTCGCCTGACGCTGCTGGGGCAAAATGAGAAGAAAATAAACAATTGCTATAAGCGCAATGAGAGGTAAAAATGACTCTAAACCCTGCATATAAATCCTTTAAAAATAAAAATTTGAGTAAGTATTTTATCACTTCTATTATAATAAAAGCCTTTGTAACTGCGCTGTTGTTGTCAAGTTTTATCTATTTGGCACATTTTGACATAACAAGCTATATTCTGCATTCTGTTTTAGCATGCGCGGGGCTTTGGCTGCTTTTCAAATCAAACCGTATGGGTTATTTTTTTACGGGCTTTTTTGTGGGGATTTTGTGGTTTTACTGGATTGCGCTTAGCTTTAGATATTACGGCAATTTGACATGGCTTATACCTGTCATCATTATCGGCATCGGCGTTATTTACGGGCTTTTATTTCTTATCCCGTCGCTTTTGACAAATTCCCCTTATCTTCATGCTGTCGCGCTTGTACTGTTTTCGCAAGTCGCGCCGTTTGGTTTTAACTGGTTTAATTTTGAGTTAATACTTTACTATACCCCTTTTGGGCTTACGAGCTTTCATATAATATTTTTAATCGCTTCCATACTGCTTGCGCAAAACAGACGTAAAGAGTACCGATTTTTAGCTCTTATCTGCTTTATCGCGGCATTTGATTTTTCCAATCAAGAACCGCCTAAAACGCCCGATTTTGATATGAAAATAGTCCAAACTCATACGCCGCAAAATGAGAAGTGGGAGACGGAAAATATCGTTAAAAATGTACAGGAAAATTTTAAAATCATAGAGAGTGCGATAGCGGAGAAAAAACGGCTTATTATTTTGCCTGAAACCGCATTTGCGCTCTTTTTAAATAAAAATGAAGCCGTCATGGATAAGCTTTTGGAGTATTCGCAGAGTATCGCCGTCATTACCGGCGCGCTGGCTTATGAAGATGGCAAGTACTACAATTCTGCATATTTTTTTGATAAAGGCGTTATGCAAAGAGCCGATAAAGTAGCGCTTGTGCCGTTTGCCGAGCAAATCCCGCTGCCAAATTTCATTTCGGATTATATAAACGCGCTGTTTTTTGACGGCGCAAGCGATTTTTCGCAGGCTAAAAGTCCGACCGATTTTATCATAGACGGCGTAAAGATACGAAGCGCGGTATGTTTTGAGGGCAGCAGAAAAGAGATTTATGAAGGAGAACCGGAATTTATCAGCGTCATCAGCAATAACGCATGGTTTTTGCCGTCTGTACAGCCCACAATGCAAAATCTAATGCTCTCGCTATACGCCTCCAAAAACAATGCGATAATTTTTCACAGCGTAAACGGCGAAGGCAGTAAAACTATTTTGCCAAGAAAGAGCGCCGCAAAAACGGTACTTGAATGGTTTTAATGCGGCTGACAATTTTGTCAAATTTGTTTTGACAGTGCAACCTCCTCCGTAATGACAAGGAGCATAGCGACGAAGCAATCCAGAGGAATTGGCAAAAGAGGTGGTATAAAGTTATTTAATACAATCTTTCAAATTATTTTGTTTCAGTTTGTCCTGCGATATAAACGCTTCGCGTTGCTGGATTGCCGCGCTCCCGCTGGTCTCTCGCAATGACACAATTCCATCATTGCAAACCACTTGCGGCGCGAAGTACCACCCCCTCCGTCATTGCGAGTAGCTCTTTAGCGACGTGGCAATCCACTGTTTTCATTCTGTGTTTTTCTTGGATTGTTTTTGTGATTTTCTGTAAATAATAAAGAAAATGGATTGCTGCGCTTACGCTCGCAATGACGGAGAGGACAGATTGCCGCGCTGATACTCGCAATGACGGAAAAAAAAGGAGGTCGGCTCGCAATGGCGGAGGGGGTCGGTTTTTATTTTTGGACTTTGCGCAACGTATTTAAGTTATGGACGGATTAAAAAAATTTTATAAAAAACAGGGCGCAAAGCGCGCCCGTTTAGTTATAGCAGTTCAAACGGATTTGAGACTATATTTTTCGTATCAATGATATACGGAATGAGCGCGGTGTGCCTTGCGCGTTTAATTGCGGTTTCAACCATCTCTTGATGTTTTTTGCAATTACCCGTTAAGCGGCGCGGCATAATCTTATAACGCTCTGAGAGCGAGTGTTTAAGCAATTTTGTGTCTTTATAATCTATAAACTCAATCTTTTGCTCGCAGTATTTGCAGTATTTGCGTGAATATTTTCTCTTTTCAGCCATTGTATTTATCCTTAAATTATTAGTTAAAATGGTATCTCGTCTTCGTTTATGTCGATTTCGGGTATATTTTGTTTAGGCGTATTTTGCGTTGCGCTCGGCGCTGTGTGGCGATACTCTTCGTCAAAGTTGCCGCCGTCGCTTCTGTCTTGACCTTTTTGCCCCATCATCTTCAAACTATCCACCGAGATGGTATGTTTGCTGCGTTTTTGTCCGTTTTGGTCGTTCCATGTATCAAGTTTCAACCGTCCCTCTACAAGTACTTGGCTTCCCTTTTTGAGATATTGATTTGCTATCTCGGCGTTTCTGCCAAAAAGCGTGATATCTATAAACATGACCTCTTCGCTTTGACTTCCATCCTGTTTTTTGAAGCGGTGATTTGTGGCTATGCCTGTCGTGCAGATAGCTATTCCGCTTGGCGTATAGCGAAGCTCTATGTCGCGGGTCAAATTTCCGACTAAAATTACGCGGTTAAACATACGAAATCCTTAAATTTTGAATTTACGCTTCTGCGGATATCTCTTCCGTTGTAGCGTCATTCTCAGACTTAGCCTCTTTTTCGGCTTTGCCGATAATTTTAGCAACACTCTTTTCCCAATAAGCAATCTCTGATTTATTTTCAAATTTTATCGTTAAAAACTTGATAATCTCTTCGTTGATGCGGATAATTCTCTCAATTTCGCCGATAGCGGCGGCTGGGGCTTCAAAATAATATACGGTGTAGTATCCGCGTTTGAATTTTTGCACGGCGTAGGCAAGTTTTCTTGTGCCCATGTTAAGTTTAGCGGCTATTTTCGCGCCGTTTTTTTCTAAAACTTCTTTAATGAAGTCAACTTTAGCTTTTGCCTCTTCTTCCGTCAATGTCGGACGCAGGACAAACAGCAATTCGTAATGTCGCATATTTTCTCCTTATGGATTTTAAACTCTTTAAAAGAGTAAGGATTTATTCTAATAGAATAGGACGCGATTTTACTATAAATAACTTTGAAGTTTCATTAATTTTATTTGATACGGCAAAAAACATCTGAAAAATAGGGCATTTAAATATTAATAGAATGTATATTTTGTTTTAGACAAAGCCGTTACAGCGGATAGACAATCTCATCGTTTATATCCAATATCGGAGGGTTTGGCTTGATGGTGTCAAAATATTTTAATCCGCTTCCGGTATTCAATAAAACAACCTTCTCTTTTGGTTTTATCCACCCTTTTTCTAAGAGTTTGTGCGCCGCCGCAGCTGTTGCCGCACCTTCGGGACAGATAAAAAGCCCTTCGCTTCCAGCCAAAAGGAGTTTATATTTTAATATATCCTCATCGCTGACGCTTACAGCCGTACCATCTGTTTTGTAAATTGCATCCAAAACCAAAAAATCGCCCAACGCTTTTGGTACCGTAATGCCAAACGCTACAGTTTTGGCATTTTCCCAAAAAACAGACTCTTTTTGCCCATTTTCATAAGCCTTTACTATCGGCGCGCAATTTTGCGCCTGCACAGCTACAAGGCGCGGTAAAACGTCTATTATGCCTATCTCGCGCAGTTCCAATAAAGCTTTATATATGCCGATAAGCCCCACGCCTCCGCCTGTCGGATACAAAATCACATCCGGTATTTTCCACCCAAACTGTTCTACTATCTCAAATCCCATCGTCTTTTTGCCCTCAATGCGATAAGGCTCTTTAAGCGTTGAGGCGTCCATCATGCCGTATTGGCGTACGGCTTTGGCAACTATTTTTCCCGCATCGTTGATAAGTCCATTTACAAGGTAGAGTTTAGCTCCTGCGCCGGCGCATTCGCTTCGCGTGATTAACGGAGCGTCTTTTGGCATAACTATATTTGCCTCAATGCCTGCTTTTGCCGCATATATCGCCCATGCCGCGCCGGCGTTTCCGTTTGTGGGCATAGCAAAACTCTTTACATTAAGCTCTTTAGCTCTTGAGATACCCACAGCCGCGCCGCGCGATTTGAAACTGCCGCCCGGATTTAGCCCTTCGTCTTTCAGGTATAAATGTTTAAAGCCAAGCGTCTTGCCAAGATTTTTGAGTTTTAAAAGCGGCGTTATCACTTCTCCCAGCGAGACAATATTTTTCTCATTTTTTATCGGCAAAAACTCTTTGTAACGCCATAGATTGTAAATTCTGTGTTTGAGTCTCTTTTTGCGAAATTTATTTTTGATTTTTTTTAAATCATACCGCACCAACAGCGGCGCGGCGCAATTTTGACAAAGCTGCACAACTTTGCGGTGATCAAAAACAGTCCCGCATTTGGGACATTCTAAATGTGTAACGTACATGCAAACTCCTTAAAACGCTCTGGCTAAATCGGAATCGGGGTGATTGCCGCAGCGTCTGTAATCGTCAAAATCTATCTTAAGAGCATATTTTGTCCTTATTTGCTGAAGCGCGTATGACAGCTTGACATAATACTCCAAAGAGGCATTTTTTTGATTTGCAAGATATGTATTCGGACGCGGCACCCAAACCATATTAACGGTACTCACACCGTATGAAGCCAATTCGTCTGCCTCTTTTAAAACCGCATCCAAAGCTTCGTTTTCGCTTTTAAAGCCAAACGGTTTGGCAAGTTCCACGCCTGAAACCACGCCTGTGTTTACTCTGCTCTCTCCAAAAATTTGAACCGCGTCTATAAGCCTTCGTTTCCACTCTTTATACCCTACCCATTTGGCTTTACCGGGGCATACGATATTGAAAATATTTTCATTTAAAACTTCTATATTCATAGTCAAACTAAGCACATTTGTATTCTCATATATCCTTTTTAACTGCTCTTTTGTAAGCGCGGTGCAGACAAGCTGAACGGGAATTTTGTCAGTTGTAAAATTTTCACTAACCGCATTTAAAATCTCAATATAATAATCTACCTCTTTATCAAACGGCACATTGCCGTGAAAATCCGATCCGGATGTAATGCAAACAGCGGTAAATCTGCCTTTTTCTTTCAAAGCCTCTTTTATGGTTTCGGATACGTCTTTTGGCTTTATCCTTGTTTGCATCTCTATCTCGTCTTTTTGCTGTTTGAGGTTATTTACAATATCGCAAAATCTGCATCCATCGTCATTTGTCCAAAAATGGCAGTAGCGATTCGGCGTGAGATAGAGCCTTTGAGAGCGCGAGCCTGCTATATTTTGCATTAACGCTCCGCTTGAAGTTCTTTTTCCGTAATAGTCCGGTTTTTCCCAATAAAACACCTCTTCAAGTACATTTTCGCCGTCCGTTAAAACAAGTCTGCCATCTATCAAATCAACTATATAAGGGTCGTTTTCCAAAGGCGTGGGCGTACTTAGTACCGATGTGCCGTCTCTTAATACAAAAGCTTCTGGACGTTTTGTCAATTTGCCGTCTCTTGTGCCGAAAATGTGAGTTCCGCCTAATTGATGGCGCGTTTCATCTACTGCCTTAAGGGCATTTGGCGCGTAATATACGCCGCGCCTGTGAATATCTATTTTCAGCATAACAAGACGCGGAAATTCGGGATATTTCGCCGCCGTCTCTTCAAAATTCAACGCGCTTTTTACGCTCATGCAAACTCCTGTTTTAAATTAAAATTTCATACCCCATTTAATTACCGTCTTTTTTTCTATACTCTTAAATACGATATTTTCAATCAATATACCTATGATAATAACGCTCAAAAGTCCTGCAAATACGAGGTCAATGTCAAGCTGATTTTTCTTTTCGTATATAAACCAGCCAAGTCCGCCGCCGCCCGAACTGACGCCAAAAACTAACTCTGCGGCAATTAGCGTTCTCCATGAAAACGCCCAGCCTACTTTAAGTCCCGTTAATATGCTTGCAAACGCTGCGGGAATTAATATTTTAAATACAAAACCAAGACCTTTTAATTCGTAATTTCTGCCGACCATGCGCAAAGTGCCGCTTACGCCCATGAAGCCGTTATATATATTTAATGCGATAGGCCAAGTTACCGCATGGATAATAACAAAAATGATACTCGGATACCCAAGCCCAAACCACAAAAGAGCCAAAGGCAAAAGAGCGATAGCGGGAAGCGGATTGAACATTGCGGTTAAAACTTCCAGAAAATCCGTCCCTATCCTTGTCGTGATAGCTAAAACGGTAAGCGTACCCGCCAATAAAACGCCGCACAGATAAGCTGTAAAAAGTATCCTCAAAGAAGTTACAATCTTTTCTACAAGTTCTCCGCTTGAAATTACGCTCCAAAATCCCTCTAATGTAACCAAAAAAGTCGGCAGCATTAAGTCGTTGTCAAGATATACGGCGTAAAGCTGCCAAATTAAAGCCAAAGTTATGATTATAAGAGTTTTTCTTACCGCGCCTATGTCAAAAATACGCTCAAAGATTGAAAGTTCTATCTTTGCCGTTTGAAATTGGCTGCTTTTTAACTCTTTTTCATATCTGTCTCTTAAATCGCCGATAGAAACCGTCTTTTTAGTTTTGCTCATTATCTGCCTTAAATGATATAATCAAGCTGGTCTTTGAAAAGGATTTGTGAAATTTTCTCTTTAAGCTCTATAAATTCGGGATGATAACGCGCATCCAAAGATGATAAATCTATGTCTATTTCCTCTATCACTTTACCGGGATGCGATGAAAGCATAACTATGCGCGTGCCCAATGTTATCGCCTCGTCTATAGAGTGCGTTACAAACACAAGAGTAAATTTGGTCTCATTCCAAAGTTCTAAAAGCTCCTCTTGCATTTTTTGGCGCGTTAACGCATCTAAAGAGGCAAAAGGTTCGTCCATCAATATAACTTTTGATTTCAAAGCCAAACATCTGGCAATTGCTACTCTTTGTTTCATGCCGCCCGATAATGCATGCGGATAAGAGTCTGCAAATTTTTGCAAATTTACCTTTTTTAAAAGCCTCATCGCTTCGTTCCGCGCTTCCTCTTTTGAAATTTTTCTTGTAGAACGAATGGCAAAGACGATATTTTCAAGCGCGCTTTTCCATGGAAGCAGCTGGTCAAACTCTTGAAACACCATCGCCCTGTCAAATCCGGGTTTTTTAACTTCCAAACCGTCTATCGTAATTGAACCGCGCGAAGGCTTGATAAATCCCCCTATAGCTTTTAAAATAGTGGATTTACCGCAGCCTGAAGGTCCCAGCAAAATCAGACGGTCTGACTTTTTCACGTTGAAATTTATATCGTCTGTCGCCGTTACCAAGTAACCGCCTGTTTTATACTGCAAAGTTAAATTTTTAACCTCCAAAAAAGGCTTTGCCGTTGATTGGGATATATTATATTCCTTAATGGATTTTATCAAAACTCAACTCTTTCCAATCGGACGGTTTTGTTTTAATAGCGCCTATAGCAAAAAGAAAATCGCTAAATAGCGTGATATTCGGAGACGGTTTAAGGGCGTAAGTAAAGTTGGGCTTACTTAAAATCTCCTCCACAAGTTCCAAAGGCTCATTTGATTTTGATGCCGCCAAATAGAGTTTCGCCGCCGCATTTTTATTTGCATTTATCCACCTGTCAGCCTCTTCAATCGCGCTTATAATAGCAGATGAAAGCTTGGGATTATTTTTATAAAAATCTTCGGATGTGAAAACAAGATTTGACGTATGTTTACCGCCTAAAACATCATAAGAGTTCAAAACTTCATGAATGTTCGGATTTTGCAGCTCCACAGTAGAGAAAGGCTCCTGCGTAAAATGTGCCGTAATTTCCGATTTACCGGAAGTCAAAGCGACAAAAGCGTCCGAGTGCTTGAGAGCAACGGTCAAATAATCCAATTTGTCGTAATTTTCAATGCCGTACTCTTTTGCCGCGGCTATTTGAAGCACCAAAGATTGGATAGAGACTTTTACCGAAGGAACGGCTATTTTGTCTTTATCGGTAAAATCGCGCAAAGTTTTAATTTTTAAATTTGACGTATTTAAGATTTGAGGAGCTTCGTTAAGAGAGGCTAAAATCTTAACTTTACCATTCGTCTTATCCCAAAGTCTTATGAGCGGAGCAACTCCGCCTGAGACCAAATCAACGCTGTTTGAAAGCAGCGCGTCATTTGCGGTGGCTCCTCCGCTTAGGGTAAGCCACGAAACTTTAATATTCCCAAGCCCTAAAGTTTTGGCATTTTTCTCTATCAGCTTATGCTCTTCGGCTACTATCAAGGGCAGATATGCAAGCCCATACTGTTTTGCGATTTTAAGTTCGCTCTTTTCAGCCATCAAAACGCTGCCGAAAAACAGCGCAAAAAACGCTGTAACCAATTGTATATTCCTCATGTACAACCTCCTTTTTGTAAATTCAAAGAAATTATAACCTCTTTTTATATTTATGTCAAGTTTGCATATCAATTTAATCAGGTTTAGTTATGCAAAAGAGCTTAAAATCTATTTTGTCGTTTCATCTTTAGCTATAATATTGATAATTTTTTGGTTTTTGAGGAGATGAAGTGATAAATATAATAAAATGCGATTATGAAAACCCGAAACATACAAATGCTGTAAAATTGCTCTTAAATGCTTATATTGCCGATGAAATGGGAGACGGAACGGTTTTGGACGAAAAGACGGGAGACACCCTGATAAAAAAACTTAACTCTCATGAGAGAGCGATAGTTTTATTGGCTAAAGATGGGGACGAATTTATCGGACTTTTGACAGCGTTTGAAAATATCGCTACATTTAAGGCAAAACCCATGATAAATGTGCATGATATCATTGTTTTAAAAGAGTATAGAGGCAGAGGAGCAGGGCGCAGACTGATGAACGCCGTTGTCGTTGAAGCTAAAAAGCGCGAATGTGCGCGCATAACTTTGGAGGTAAGAGAAGATAACGCAGCGGCGCGAAATCTCTACAAAAGTATGGATTTTAAACAGACGCAACCAAAAATGCTCTACCTAAGAAGAGAGTTATAATTTATCGCTCCAAGATAAGCCAAATAGTTATGCGGGATAAAACAGGACGTTTAAACATTCATGTATGTAAAACCCAAGAATAAAAACTGATAAAACGTTTACAAGTAAATGTGAAAATTTTTCAAATCCGTAAATTCGCCATACGCCCTTTCCGTCATTGTGGGCATAAGCGTAGTAATCTGTCCCCACCCCCTCTGTCATTGCGAGCGACCAACGGGAGCGCGGCAATCTATCAATACGAAGCGTTGAACATTTTAAGTTTATGAGGTTTTATTTCAAAGAAAACAGTTATAACCTTTTTAGCAATTCTTCTGGATTGCTTCGTCAATCACTGCATTCTTTCCTCGCAATGACGGAGGGGGAGGTTTGCTTTGCCGCAAGTGGTTTGTAATGATGGAATTGTGTCATTGCGAGCGGAGCGCGGCAATCCAGCAATGCTAAAAACTTTAAACCCGCTCTCATGTATTAAACAAAAGCATTAATCATTTTATTTTATCTATATTGTCAATTCATGCGGATTGCCGCGTCACAAGCTCCTCGCAATGACAAAAGAGGCACGGCAATCCACATGTAAAGCCGACAAAGCAACGTTTAATTATTTATATGTAATAAAACAGAACCATAAAATTTAGACAATAGACATTATTGCAGACGGTAAAACGCTGTCTATTTTTATGCAAATAAATCTTTTCTTGTATTTTTTAAATGTTTGATGACTCTTACTATCTCTTCAAATCCCATAACTGCGTCTTCATCGCCGCCCAACGCTTCATCCATTTCGTCCAAATACGCGTCCATCGCCTCTTCAAGCCGCGCCTTTTTTACGCCTGCAAAATACAAAGCCGCCTCCAGCATATCGCTAAGCTGCAGCGATATCTCTTTAATTTCGTTTTGGTACTCTTCCGCCCCGTAATTCTCATAATCCGTCATGTGGACTCCTCTTTTGATTTTAGTAGATTTATTATCTGATTTTTAACGTTTTCATACAAAAAACTGTCGCGAAAACCTGCTATTGTTCCGCCGCTTGCATTCGGATGTCCTCCGCCGTTTGCCAATTCAAAGGCTATTTTGCTTACATTGGTTTTGCCGTTCGCTCTAAAACTTACCGTCTTTCTGGAAGTTACATCCATAAAAAAATCATAATCAGGATTTTGCGTCAAAAAGTTATTGCCGATAACCGAAACCGCGCCGATATTAAATGTGAGTATGGCTTTATATCCTTTATAAAAAACGGTCATTTTATCTTTCATTTTGCCAAGCTGTTCTACGTTATATTTGGAGACAAGATTACCCAAAGTATCGTTGCCGCCGTTTTGAAAAAAACTCTTTTTTATAGAATGAGTATCATCGTCAAGCAGTATATGCGGCTCTTTTTTGTCGGTATATTTTATGACGTTTTGAAGCAGACAAAACATATATTGCGTATTTGCATCGTCAAACATGATACGATTCAACTCTTTTGCGTTTGATATGAGATTTAAACATACTTTGCCAAGTTCAAAATCAGCGCTGTCCTCAAGCCAAATATCTACCGCGTTGATAACTTCGGACAATCTCCCAAGCCGCTTTTTTTCGCCGTAAATTTTAGAAAAAAAATCGTAAGTGATTTTCGCCGCGCATCTTGAAGAATCAAGAAAATACCAAGGATATTTTTTCGCGCACTCATCTGCGCTTTGATGATGATCTAAAAGTATAAGTTTGACGGAACTCTTAACGTTTTTCAATCTCTCTTCAAAGTTTTTTGCCTGTTCGGGGGTAAGGTTGAGATCCGTTATGAGTATAACGCTTTTTTCGGCTTTGACGTTTTGTATATCAGCAAGTATTTGAGCGTAACGCTCGTCTATCTCTTTGCCGTAGTTTGAGTTGTAAAATCTTATATTTTGAAAATAGTTTTTTGTTATAAATTGAGAACCGTAACCGTCAAGGTCTGTGTGCGACAGATGAAAAACAGTATATTGCGTAGTATTCATTAGTATTTATTTCGTCTATTCTTGTACAATATCCCAAAGCGTTATTGTCTCTAAAAAATTATCTACTTTGCTTTGGAAACGGTGAAAAAACGGCCATATTTTGCAATACTCTGCGCGATTGTTGGGGCAGTCTGATAATGAAGAGGCGCACTCAAAAACGATTGTAGGTTTTTTTTCGGCGCACTCTACTATCTCTTTAATGGTAAGCTCTTTCGGGTCTTTAGCGATAATAAAACCGCCTTTTGCTCCTTTAAAAGATTTCAAAACGCCCTCTTTTGCAAGACATTGAAGAACTTTCGCTAAAAAACTTTTTGATATGCCAAGCTGCGTAGAGAGAGTGTCTACATCCTGCGGAGCGTTTCTTTGCGCTATAATTATCAATGAAAGCAGAGCATATTCGCTGGCTTTGGTTAATAGCATGTTTTTTCCTGTTACAAGATTTTTATTAAAATTTACAATTCTACTAAAAATTTCCTATTTTTGGGTTTAATTAACAGTGTTAATTAGGAGTTTTTTAATCTTTTTTGCTATATTTTTGCATTTTAGCTGTTTTTTTGGTTTTAATGTTATAATTCCGCTCCCATAAAGGGAAATTTTACCAGTCAGGAGGTCAGAGATGGCTTTGGATTCGGCAGAGCGCAAAGAGATTATTAAAAAGTTTGCGCGCAAAGAGGGCGATACAGGTTCGCCTGAAGTTCAAGCGGCGCTTTTAACAAGCCGCATTGTTTATTTGACGGAACATCTAAAACTCAACGCTAAAGATCACTCTTCAAGGCTTGGGCTTTTGAAACTTGTAGGACAAAGAAAGCGCCTGCTTAAGTATCTTAAGAGTAAAGATTACGCCAAATACCAAGATGTTATCAAAGAGTTAAGTATCCGCGATAAATAAGGTCAGCATGGAGGTTTTTAAAAGATTTTAAATCTTATAAAAGCTTCCTATTGCCATACCGTTTGCACTCTGTATTAAAATATCCGCTTCTTGTAAAATTTTAGGTAAATTTAGGTAGAATTGACACCATTTAAAGTTTGCTTATTTATATAAAAATGCGGCGCATTAATTTATTCAAAGGTTCTTTGTGTTTGGAATTGGTTTTTTTGAATTTATTGTCATAGCGGTCATAATTATTATATTTTTAGGACCGGATAAATTACCCGAAACTATTATGAAAGTCGTTAAAACATTCAAAAGCGTCAATAAAGCCCTGCATGAAACAAAAAGCGCGATAGAGAAAGAGATAAATATAGAAGAGTTGAAAGAGGATTCCAAAAAATACCGCGCGCTTTTAGAAAAAGACGCAAAAGAGACAATAAAAAATTTCTCTCTTGAAGAGTTTCAAAAGAGCGCAGACGAGGTAAATTCGGCTATTAACGAGTTAAAAATTGAAAAAACGCAGGAGCGGCAGAATGAAGACGCTTCAAAAGAGGCAAAATAGTGTTTGAGGAGTTAAAGCCGCATCTTATAGAGTTGAGAAAACGGCTCATGAGAGCGTCTCTTGCGGTGCTTATAGGACTCTTATCGGCGTTTGCTTTTTGGGAATATATCATGCTGTGGATAATAGAACCGCTCACTTTCACTGTCTGCTCCGGCGGTATGTCCGCGCAAACTTTAGGCGAAGCGGATATATCAAATATCTGCGGCGGCAAAGGAGCGATGATTACTACTAACGTAGTGGAGGGACTTTTCACCTCTTTTAAAATCTCTTTTTTTGCGGGACTTATAGCGGCGATGCCGATAATTTTTTGGCAGTTGTGGCTGTTTATCGCACCCGGTCTTTACGACCATGAAAAGAAGTATGTCCTGCCGTTTGTATTTTTCGCTACTTTGATGTTCGCGGCTGGGTTTTTATTCTGCTACTATATCGTGCTGCCGATGAGTCTTAATTTTGCCGTACATTTTGGTAAAGGCATATTTGTATATATCCCCAAAACTACCGAATATATAGACTTTTTCTTAAAATTTTCACTCGCTTTCAGTCTCTCGTTTGAGCTTCCCGTTATCACTCTTTTTTTGGCAAAGATTAATTTTATAACGGATAAAACTTTAAAAAACTTTTTTAGATACGCGGTAGTTTTGATATTTATATTCGCGGCAATCATCACGCCGCCGGATGTTATTTCGCAGATTCTCATGGCTATACCGTTACTGCTTCTGTATGGATTGTCCATATTGATAGCGCGTTTGGTAAATCCGTATAAAGAAGAGGATAATTAAAATACTTCCACTTGATGAAAATCTATGCGCAAGCTATGATTACGATTTGCCAAAATCCCTCATAGCTTCACATCCCATAAATCCCAAAGAGAGCGCAAAACTGCTTGTTTATGAACGCAAAAGCAGAAATATTACGCATGCATGTTTCGGCGAACTTTTTTTATTTTTGCCAAAAAATACATCCGTTCTTTTGAATGATACAAAAGTCATAAAAGCGCGGATTTTCGGCGCAAAAGCAAGCGGCGGGGCAGTAGAATTGCTGTTTAACTCGCCGTTTTGCAACAGTAGTTTCAAGGTATATATCAAAGGCAGAGTTAAAGCGGGCATGAAGCTTTTTTTCGGTCAAAATCTGCAGGCTGACGTTATCGCTTTAAATGACGACGGCACAAGGGTTGTAGAGTTTTTTCAAAATGAAAAAAAGCTTGATACTTCATCTCTTTTTAAAATTTTAGACAAAATAGGACATGTGCCGCTGCCACCGTATATCAAAAGAGACGATACAAAAGAGGACGAGAGCGATTATCAGACGCTTTTTGCCAAAAATGAAGGAGCTGTCGCCGCGCCAACCGCATCGTTACACTTTAGCGAAGCGATGTTTGACGAGCTTAAAAAAAGATTTGAAACGGAGTTTTTAACGCTGCATGTGGGGGCGGGAACTTTTAAAGGCGTGGAGAGCGAAAGATTGGACGAACATATAATGCATTCGGAGTATTTTTCTATCTCAAATGCGGCAAAACGCCTCATACAAAGCTCCAAACCGTTGCTTAGCGTTGGCACAACGGTAACAAGAACGGTTGAGCATTTTGTAAGGACAAAAGAGGAGCAGGGTTTTTGCGGCATCTTTTTAAATCCTCTAAATCCACCTAAGCGCGTAAATTATCTGCTGACAAATTTTCACTTGCCGCGTTCCACGCTTATCATGTTAGTCGCTGGTTTTATCGGACTTGAGGAGACTTTGCGGATATATAAAACGGCGGTAAAAGAAAAATATCGTTTTTTCTCTTACGGCGATGCGATGCTGATATTATAACCGCCGCCGTTTACTCATTGCTCGGTAAAAAATCTCTCTATCTCTTCGCGCATTTCATCAGCGTTAGAAACGGCGTTTATTTTATGACGAAACGCGGCGGCTTCGGGAAAAGATTTTGAGTATGCATGCAGATGTTTTCTAAATAAAATCACGCCCATGTTATCTGCGTAAAACTCTCTCATAAGCTGTAAATGTTCTAAAACAACCTGTTTTATAAGCGATTTGTCAATGTTTTTTTGATTGTGCTTTAATTGATAAAATATCCATGGATTTCCGACAGCTCCGCGCCCTATCATCACTCCTTCGCATTTTGTAAAATCTCTTATTTCCACGGCTTTTTCATAAGTCGTAATGTCGCCGTTGGCAAAAACAGGAATCTTAACCGACTCTTTTGCGCGTCTTATTGCGTCGTAATCAATCGGAGCTTTGTACCCTCCGCTTCTTGTTCGTCCATGAATGCTTATAAAATCAGCGCCCGCTTCCTCTATGGTCTTAGCGATGATTTCAGGCGTTTTTTCGTTAAAACCGATACGCGTTTTGACGGAAGTATAGCGTTTATTTGACTGTTTTTTGACGGTTTTTATTATCTTTGCCAAATGCGCCAAGTCGCGCAAAAGCGAAGAGCCTGCGTCTTGAGCTATGATTTTGGGCACGGGACAGCCGCAGTTTAGGTCAATTCCGATTATATCTTCCATATCGTTTAAAATTTCAACGGCTTTTATGATATTTTTTATATCGCTTCCTGCTATCTGCGCTATGTATCTATCCTCATTGCGCGCGCGCTTTAACATGCGAAAGGTTTTTTTAGAATCTCTAACCAGCGCATTTACGCTTATCATCTCCGAAAACGTAACGTCCGCGCCGAATTTTTTGCAAATATAACGAAACGGTAAATCCGTAAAACCCGCAAGCGGAGCCAAAGCGGTCGGACTTTGGCTAAAATCAATATCTGTCATTAAATGATAAGGTCTGTATCTGTAATTTTTCCGTTATCGCGCAAAAACAGCAAAATTCTGAATTTTTCAAATTCGCCGTCTTCGTTATTTTCTAAAAATTCTCTGGCTTTTTCAATGAGTCTTAGTTCAAACAGTATGTACAAATACGCAAATGACGCATGGTGGTTTTTGGATTGCATATTGTCATAAAGCTTTAAAAGCGCGTCCGGTTCCATAGCCGTTTTAAGCGTTTTGGCAGTAGATAAAAACTCTTCTTGATTCAAATCGCTTGTTTCTAATATCTCTTGAATCTCTTCGCCGCTTAATGTAAATTTGTCATTTTTATCTACAAATCTTTTCAATATGGACAATACCGCGCCGCTTGAGAGTTTGTATTTGTAGGATTTAATTTCGCTGTAAGACGCCTGCATTAACAGCGCGTCAAACGCTTTTTTGCATGCTTCGCTCTCAAGCGTGGGGCAATGTTTTAAAACTTCATTAATAGATTTTTTATCGTCTTTTGAAAAATTAAGGCGGTTTTGATTTAAAATCTCGTTATCGCTTCTTAAGCGAAATTTTTTCAAGTCTATATATTCGCCGTCTCTGATTTTTTCCAAAATGCCAAATATCTCGTCAAGCTCTTTTTCGCCGGTTTTTGTATCTTCGCTTTTAGGGTTGTATCTCATTTTTTTGACGGCGGAAGAGAGCGTTTTAAATGAGTCGGTTTTATATTCAAACTCTTTCTCTTCGCCGAGCATTGCGTATTTTATCTCTAAAAGCAGCGTCTCATAGTCTTTTTTCGTCAATCGCTTCACAAAAAAGTTTTTAACGGAATAAAATACCATGTGAGCTACGGAGGCTGTCAATAATATCAATGACGGAATGATAAACCATACGGCTACCGGAAGATTGAAAGAGCGGGAAAAAATAGTCAATTCATAGTATGCGTTTTCGCTCGGAATAACGGAATATGTATAAATTCCTACAATTGCCAACAGTATAAATGAGAAAAACAGATATGTCTTTATGCCCATTATAAACTCCTTTTGTTTTTTGTTTGTTCTATTATTTCGCGGCAGATGATGCAGTATTTTGCATGCGGTTTTATTTTAAGCCTTTGGATGCTTATCTCCTCTTCGCACATTTCGCATATGCCGTAAGTTTTGTTTTCAATCTTTCTTAACGCGTATTCTATCTCAAAAAGCTCTCTTGACTGCTGGACGTTCAGCGCTTGACCTATAAAATTATTTGCGTTTAAAGCCGCAAAATCAGCGTCGTCTCTTGCATCTGAGATATCCATATCTCTTATCTCTTTTGCCGCGCCGTCAATATTTTTTAAAACTTGCTCTTTTCTTTCAAGCAGTAAATTTTTAAAAAACTTAATATCGCTTTGTTTCATTTTTATCCTTTACTTATGATATGGGTGATTGTTTTTTATGCAAAGCCCACGATAAATCTGTTCAAACAGCGCCAATTTAGCTATTTTATGCGCATATGTTAATCTACTTAAGCTTATAACTCTTTGAGTGCGGTCTAAAAACGACTTTTCAAGACCATAAGCTCCGCCTATAAAAAACCTTATATCCGAACCGTTGTCAAAGATTTTGCTAAACTCTTCACTGTTTAACTCTTCGCCGTCTTTATCCAATGCCAAAGCGTAATTTTTTATATAAGGCTCGAAACTCTTAGTATATGATTTTCGCGCTTCATCTGCTCCTTTGGCTTGAGCCGCCGAAATTTTACTATTAAAAAGCGGTATATCTTCCGCTGCGGCAAAACGCGAAATCATCTTTATGAACTCGTCTATCATATCTTTAAATTTCCCCTGCGGGTTTTTCTCAATGGAATATACCGTAATCTTCATAAAGTCCCGAACCTACCGCAATATACGTTACATGTGCGATATTATCATTAAGCCGTACTCCGCCTATCGCGGCTACAGGTTTTTTGGATAGATTTGCAAGAAGCGGAAGTTTATCACCTAAAATATTATCGGTATCTTTTGAAACCGTTTTGCGGTATGCGCCAAGTCCTATATAATCGACGCTCGTTTCATTTGCTTCTAAAATCTCCTTTTCGTTATGCGTTGAAATGCCGAATATTTTACGACCTATAATCCCTCTTATATATTCTGTTGCCGCATAAACGCCGCTGCCGTACTTCAAAAGGTCTTCCTGCCCCAAATGCACCCCGTCGCAAAACGGGACTAACGATATATCGTCATTTACGATTACAGGCGCTTTTATCCGCTCTTTGATTGCCAAAATATCCTCTTTTTTCTCTTTAAAACTGCCTGTTTTATTTCTATATTCTACCATTGCGGCGTCTAAATACAAGATGCGTTCACAGCTCCAAAACAGCGTTTTATTATATTTTTTTATAATCGCGGTATCTATAAGCGCAAAGAGTTTAGCCGGCACTATCTAATGCCTTCATCTGATTTAGCCGTATTAATATCTAAAAAATATCTAAGCAAATCCGCCGTAGTACGTTTCAAGTCGTTTCTTTTTACTATCATGTCTATTAATCCATGTTCAAGTAAAAATTCGGAACGCTGAAAACCCTCAGGCAGTTCGGAACCTATCGTCTGCTTAATAACTCTTTGTCCCGCAAAACCTATAAGCGCTCCGGGTTCTGCTATTATTACGTCTCCAAGCCATGCAAAAGATGCGCTTACGCCGCCCATAGTGGGGTCTGTAAGTATGGATATGTACGGCAATTTTGCTTTTGATAATTTTGTCAAAACGGCTGAAGTTTTTGCCATCTGCATGAGAGAAAATGTACTCTCCTGCATTCTCGCTCCGCCGCTGGCGCTTACTATCACGATGCCATGTTTTTTCTTAATTGCACGATTGACGGCGCGCGCTATCATCTCGCCTTCCACAGAACCAAGACTGCCGCCCATGAAATTAAAATCAAACACCACAAGCTGCGTCAAAATGCCCTCTATCGTACATTCTCCCGCTATTACGGCGGAATTGCGTTTCGTTTTTACATAAGCTTCTTCTATTCGCTTTTTATATGATTTTTTATCTACAAATTTCAGAGGATCAACGGCGCAAAGATTTTCGTCAAACGGTACAAAACTGTCTTTATCCGCTAAAAGTTCAATGCGCTGCATTGAATTTATGCGTATGTGAAATCCGCATTTTGGACAAACATAAGATTGAAGCGCAATCTCTTTTTTGTACATTAACGCGCCGCATACTTCGCATTTGACCCAATGGCTCGGCGCCTCTGCGGGAGCAGGCTGCGCTCTGCGGCTTTTAAAAAGTTCCGTAAATTTCATAAAGAAAGCTCCATTACAAAATTATGAATTTTATCAAATATTCCCTTATCTTTGCTTACAAGCAGAAGTTTATCGTTTTTAAATCTAAAAAGATCCTCGCACATGTACCAGCCGCCCGCAATATCAAACTCCCTGACGCACCCTTTAAAAAGTACAAAATCAGTTTCGCGGCATAACGATAAAGAGATTGCTAAAGCTCCCAAACTTCGGTATTTAAGCGAAACCTCATGCAGATATAGGGCAAGCTTTTCGGATTGATACGCTTTTTCAAAAATGCCGATACCGGTAACTGGCGTTAAAACTATCTCTTCCGCTTTTTTACCGTTAAAAAAACAGCGTTTAAAATGACGCTCACTCTTTACGTGCATGTATCCGGCGGCAAAATTTGCAACAACGGCGCAGATAACTTTACCGTCTTTTTTCAGCGCGGCGGAAGAGCCGAAATATGGAATGTTTGCGGCGAAATTTTTACTGCCGTCAATCGGATCAATAATAACAATATCGTCTCCGCTGCCAATCATACCGCTCTCTTCGCTGTAAATGCGTCCGAATTTTTGCAAATGCTTGATAAAAACAGCCTCGGCTTCCAAATCGGCTTTTAAACTTATATCGCCGCCGAATCCTCTTTTAAGCTCCGTTCGCAAATCATTTTCGCCGCTATTTAGCAGATGATAAATTTCATGATTTGCCCTTATACATGCCTCTAAAAAATCCATCTTTATCCTCTGTTTTTCTTTTATCTTAGCCAATATTTGCTAAAATGGCGCATACATGGAGGAAAAAGTGCAGGGTTTTATCGTACATGTCAATAGAGTTAAAGACGAGGATTTGATTGTCGTAATATTGAGCGAGAATAGACTTAGAACTACTTACAGGTTTTACGGAGCCAGACACTCTGTGATAAATTTGGGCTATTTGATAGATTTTGAGACGCAGATATCCATGCGTTCAAATCTTGCGCAATTACGAAATGTCATACATCTTGCGCAAAATTGGAATATAGACAGAGACCGTTTTTATTTTTGGCAAAATTTTGTAAAACTTTTTTATGAACATCTAAAAGATGTGGACAGCATAGATAGATTTTATTTTGACCTGCTTATATCATGCTCTAAAAAATGGCACAGGCAAAACCCCAAAAGAGTTGCGGTAGAGGCATATTTGGAACTGTTACAATTTGAAGGAAGACTGCACTCTTTAGAATACTGCTTTTTGTGCGAAGATAAAATAAAAGATGAAAATATAGCTCTTGCCAGAGCTTTTCTGCCCGCGCACACAGAATGTATTCACAATAAAGGAGTTGATATAAATAAGCTAAAACGGCTTTTTGATAAAAAGAATACGCTTTTTTTAAATGACGACGAGACAGAATATCTATATGAGGTAATGAACGAGGGATTTTAAAAATAGGGCTTAGCGCAAAATCTTTCCAAAATAATAACCGCAGAGAGCGAATCCACGCGTCCATCGCGTTTTTGTTTCACAACTCCTTTCATTCTCTCTTTTGCTTCATGCGATGAAAAATCCTCATCTATAAAAACAGTCTCGCCTTCAAATTTCAACAGCGACACAAAATGCTTAATGCGTCGCTTCATCTCATCATTTGACGGCAGTCCGACTACCAAAATCTCAGCTTCGTACTCATGTAAAAGCTTGCTTATATCGTTTGCGGCTTGTTCTCTATTGCGGCGCAAAACGGCATTGAGCGGTACGATAACGTTTCTTTTAAGACAAACAGCCGCGCCGATACGCTTCAAACCAACGTCAATAGCAACAATGCTCATAACACTTTCACCCTCATATTGCTTATCGCTATCTTGCCTGAGAGTTCATACTCGTAAATCTTATCGCCGAACTTTTTCAAACAGTCGTTTAAGTCGGTATTTTTAGCGCAAAATACAAGTAAATCGTCTTTTATCTCTTCATTCGCGCTGTTTGGCGCAAACATTTTCACAAATTCGCCCAAATCCTCTATAACAACAGCCTGTCCATTTTTCACAAGCTGCGCCGTACCTTCGCTTTCTCCTATCCTGTGAGGAAAAACGTATATCGGCACGCCGCATTTTAGAGCATACTCCGCGCTTCTTAACGAGCCGCTTTTTAAATCCGCCTGCGCTATAACAAGCGCGCTTGAAAGCGCTGTTACAATGCGATTTCTTAATACAAAATTATATTTTGATATGGGCGCGCTTTCGGCATACTCGCTTAAAAGCAGACCGCGGTTTGCAATCTCCTTTAAAAGCGCGCTGTTGATTTTGGGGTAAAGTATATCAAGCGGCGTGGGCAGTACGGCTATCGTATTTGGCATTGCTCCTCTGTGAGCCGCCGCATCTACGCCTGCCGCACCGCCGCTTACAACAGCAACGCCGGCATTGCTTAACATAGAGCTTAACTTTTCAGTCGCATGTTTTGTATATAAAAGAGCTTTTCTGCTGCCTACAATCGCAACGCATGGACGTTTTAAAAGATTTAAATCGCCCATAGCATAAAGCTCTTTTACGGGCTCTTTCAACTCCAAAAGTTTTTGCGGTATCTCTATTTTCATCACAAATCTTTCAAATAGACAACGTCCACGTCTTTTAAAATTTCCAACGAATTTGCTATCGCATCAAGCGTTTTATCGTGCGGATGACCTATCGCGATAGCAAAACCTTTCTCTTTGGCTTTATTTACGGCAACCATAAGCTGAGCTTTTATCGCTTTTTCTTCTATCTCATTATCCAAAAAGACGTCTCTTTGCAGCAGTTTTCTGCCCTGTTCGGCAAAAATCTGCGGAGCTTTTGTCTGAGCGGTAGTTCTGCTGTCCACAAATATCAAATCCAACTCGTCCATAGCGTCAATCAACCTTCTCATGGCTTCCAAATCGGCTGTAAATTTACTGCCTGTGTGGTTATTATAGTAAACGGCGCGCGGAAATTGCCGCTTAAAACGGGAGAGTTTCTCAAGAATTTCATCATAACTATCGCTTACCAAAATCGTAACAAACTCTGGACGCTCAAAATTCACAGCTTCTAACGGCAAATGCACCATATAAAATTCGCACTTTGCGGCTAATTTTTCCGAAAATGGAGTTTCGGACTTCGGCGGCAAAAACGACGGCGTGATATGAAGCGGGATAGATAAAATCTTCTCTATCTGCTTTGAAAACGTAACGTCGTCTATGATAATCGCTAACTTTGGTTTTGCTTTTATGAAAGGAGTAATGAAAGGAGGCGTTTTATTGGCTGTATCTGTTGTATTTGCAGAAATTGACGGCGGTACTGCTGGAGGCGTTACGGTTTGATTTGTTTGGATACTTGGCAGCGCAAGAGGATTTTGCGTTATATATAATAATGCTACTGCGATACTTATAATTGATAATAAAATCACTGCCGCAGCGGCTATTATATAAAGTTTTGGTATTTTGGATTTTTTAGTTTTTTTTCTGCGTTTTGGGGCGCTCTTTTTTCGTATCAAAAATGTCCTTATATAAACCAATATTGGGTAACCCAGCGGCAGTTAAAGACGCGGATTTACCCAAAAAATATTAGTTTTTATCTCTGTTGATAATTTTTCCAGCGCTTATCCAAGGCATCATGGCACGAAGTTTTCTGCCTGTTTGCTCCAGTAAAGATTTATCTGTTCTTGCTCTCTCGGCATTCATTCTTGTGTATCCTGCTTTACGCTCAAGTATAAAATCTTTGGCAAACTGCCCATTTTGAATCTCTTTTAAAATCTCTTTCATCGCCTTTTTTGATTCGCAGGTAACAACGCGCCCACCGCTGACATAATCGCCGTATTCTGCGGTATTTGAGATAGAATATCTCATATCGCCGATGCCGCCTTGATACATCAAATCAACGATGAGTTTTAATTCATGCAGACACTCAAAATACGCCATTTCAGGTTCATATCCGGCTTCCACTAAAGTATCAAAACCCGCCTGCACCAAAGCCGTTACGCCACCGCACAAAACCGCCTGCTCGCCAAAAAGGTCGGTTTCGGTCTCGTCTTTAAACGTTGTCTCGATAATTCCCGTTCGCCCACCGCCGATAGCTGAAGCATAACTTAAAGCTATCGCTTTGGCATTGCCGCTTGCGTCCTGTTCAACGGCAATCAAATCGGGAATGCCGCCGCCGTTTTTAAACTCATTTCGCACGGTATGTCCCGGAGCTTTTGGAGCTATCATGATAACGTCTATATCTTTTTTAGGGACAATCTGACCAAAATGTATATTAAATCCATGACCAAATGCTATAGCCGCATTCGCTTTCAAATTCGGTTC
>JAIRNE010000077.1 GCA_031258205.1 Campylobacteraceae bacterium | reverse complement strand
ATAGTTACGTTTTCAGAAATGGAAGAGTATATATGGGAAGGCGAAGATACGTCTATATTAAATATGCACGCTTTGATAAAAAGAGTACGCAAAAAACTGCCCGAGAATGCTATAAAAATTGTCAAGGGAGTTGGCTACGCGCTTGGTTAAAGCCGCTTTGTGATATATTCAAACAGACTCTCCGTCTCTTCGTTCGTCAAAGAGTATTTGGGCATAATATCTTTAGGATTGTTTAAGGCTTTAAAAAAAACGGCTTTCGTTACGTTGTCTATAGCCGGCGCGGAAAATTTTTTAATTTCTCCGTTTTTTTTAATATACGCTATAACGGCTCCTTTAGCGTCTTCTCCATGACATTTATTGCAGCCGATACCGCGCGGATTTGAGTAAAGAAGTTTGGCGTAATCTTTTTTTTCTATAAAATCATCCGCGCAAAGCATGGAAAACATATATAAAAGTATCGTTAGCAGTCTCATGTCGTATATCTTTTGCCAAAATTTAATAGTTAAATGGTATCATACCCAAACAATTTTTATATCGCTTTTAAAAAAGGAAACAGATGACACTGCTTGATGGAAAAACGCTCTCAAACTCTATTCAAGACGAAATAAAAAAAGAGACGGACAAACTTAGAAAAAAAGATATAACCGCAGGACTTGCCGTGATTTTGGTAGGCGATGATCCCGCAAGTCAATCGTACGTAAAAATGAAAGAAAAGGCATGCGATAAAGCCGGCATTTACTCTATTTTGCATAAAATGCCCTCTTCCATATCGGAAGAAAAGATACTTGAGACTATAGTTATGATGAATAAAAACCACAATATTGACGGCATCTTAGTCCAACTTCCGCTGCCCAGCCATGTCAATCAAGCCAAAATCATTGAAGCTATTGAGCCGTCAAAAGACGTGGACGGTTTTCATCCGTTCAACGTAGGACGTCTTGTTGCGGGACTTGACGGTTTTGTGCCATGCACTCCTCTTGGCGTAATGCGTCTTTTAGAACACTACAAAATTGACGTAAAAGGCTTAAACGCATGTGTTGTCGGAGCAAGCAATATAGTAGGTAAACCCATGATGAATCTTTTGTTAAATGCATTTGCTACGGTTGATATCTGCCATATCCATACAAAAGATTTAGCCTCTCACACAAAAAGAGCCGATCTTTTGATAGTCGGAGTCGGCAAAGCGGGACTTATCACGAAAGAGATGATTAAAGAGGGCGCGATAGTCATTGATATCGGCATAAATCACTTGGAAAACGGCAAATTGACGGGCGATGTGGATTTTGAAAACGCCGCGCCAAAATGTTCATTTATCACCCCCGTACCCGGAGGCGTAGGTCCCATGACTATCGCGATGCTGCTTGAAAATACCATAAAAGCGGCGAAAAACAGAGTGCCTCAAGGATAATTTTATGAAACGGATATTAAAAAAACTTTACAATTTTTCAAGCAGTTGGACGGGAACGATAATAATAGTTTTATTTATAATATTTTTTGTCATACAGCCTTTTATAATTCCAAGCGCATCCATGCAAAACTCGCTTCTTATCGGCGATTTTCTGTTTGCTAAAAAATTCTCTTACGGTATTTCTATCCCGAGATTTCCTATTATAAATATTCCGATATTCCCCGATATATTCAACAATGGACATCTTATTGAGGGTAAAAGACCGCAAAGAGGCGATATAGTCATCTTTTTAAATCCCGTAAACGATAAAGAAAATTACGTGAAAAGATGTTTTGCTATAGGCGGAGATGAGATTATTTACAAAGACGACGCTTTTTATCTGCATCATAACGAGGGCGACGAGTATATCAAAGAAAATTACCCGACAGAGCAAATAACGGAAATTATGGGCAAACTTTGGGTCAAAAATCCATACATGAAAACGTATCCTGGCATCAACTATGAATACGACGCCAAAACAATGGCAAATATGGTAGTATGGGAAAATAATCCTTGGGAAAAGCGCAAACTTGCGATGAGTAAGATATTGGTTGACGAGTTGGAGCCGTTTGTTTTTGCAAATCACAGAATAAGCATACCCTACCCCAATCCGCACAATCCAAAAGAAGAAAAACCCGTTATTATAGATATCCCAAATTTCAACGCCTTTTACATAAAAATCCCGCAAGACGAATTTTTTATGATAGGCGACAACCGCGACAATTCGCAAGACAGCAGGTTTTTTGGAAGCATACCGTACAAGCTTATAGTCGGCAAACCTTGGTTTATCTACTTTTCAATTGATTCGGACAAAATCCCAAGATGGGATAGAATGGGCAAATTTGTATCTACGCTTGAAAAAAAGAGTGACGAAAATATAAGACACTAAAATAACCTTGCATGTAAAGGTTATATATGTTTTCATTTTTGAATACTAAAGCTTATAGAGCCTACTCTTACGCTGTTACATGTAAAGTTTTTATTTTTGAAAAAATGACGTCATTTATTTGTTTTAACCTATCCATGTAAAGGCTTTATATGTTTTTATTTTTGGGCTATTACGTATTATCCGTTATAGCGGTTCGGTTTTTTACTCAGCGTAACGGGCGGATTTTTTGGGCTATAGCATATTATCCGTCATCATGAACCCTTTTTTTGTCATTGCGAGCGAAGCGCGGCAATCCATCTTTTTTGCTTTGCATGCAAGAGTGATTTTAAATAGTTACATGTACATGCAATGGTTCTATTATCGCCGAAAATGCCTTTTATTCCGTAT
>JAIRNE010000056.1 GCA_031258205.1 Campylobacteraceae bacterium | reverse complement strand
TCCGTCATTGCGAGGAAAGAACGCAGTGATTGACGAAGCAATCCAGAGGATTACAAGTAATGGTTAGTTTTGTTTTTTCTAAAATAGAACCCTATGATTTGAATTAAAAACATGTAACGCTTACGCGTCTGGATTGCCGCGCTCCCGCTGGTCGCTCGCAATGACGGGAGGGGGGGGCGGGTTTTTTCACAATGACAGAAAAGGTAGATATTTTTTTGCAATAATAGAACCTTTGCATGTATATATAACTATTCAAAATCAATCTTGTATGCAAGGCAAAAGTTGGATTGCCGCGCTCCCGCTCGCAATGACAGAATCAGAAAATACGTCGGTTTATCTCTTTTTTGTCATTGCAGATTATTTATATCAAATATGGCTCTGCTTAGAGGCGTTAATTTGATTTTTGTACTGTTATTTTGCGTTTTTAAAATATACTCTATCCTTTTTTGCGTATTAGGATGAGAGCTTAAAAATTCCATAGAAAACTTTTCATCTTTTAAAATTTTTTGGAAAAATTCTTCAGCCGCCAAAGTGTGTCCGTAGTGATTTTGCAAAGCCAAAAGCGCGTCTTTATCCGCCCTCTCCTCTTGCTCTCTTGAAAATGACGAGGATGCAATGCTTTTTTCAAAAAATCCCGCGTCGGCTCCAAAAATAACGGCAGTTATAAAGGAAAACGCGGCGTTCGCGGCAAGAGAGATTATAGGGTCTCTGTTTTTTATATGCGCTGTCTCATGAGCCAAAACCATAGCCAAAGCGTTTTCGCTCTCAACCGATTTTAAAAGCCCGTCCGTTACAAATATATATCGCGTGGCAAACGCGTTTTTTTCGCTCTCTTTTATGATGCTTACATGTAACGGCATATCGTTTGGCGCATTCATATTTTTCGCCAGCTTCAAAGCCAAATCCTGCAATTCGTCCGCAGTCTCTTTGTAAGAAGCGTTTTGTTCGAAATTGATGAAATTTTTTGCAAGCGACGTTTCAGCGCTGTAAGGTATATAAGCGGCAAAAAACTTTACCGAAAGAGAACAGGCGCAAACAATGCGCTCAAAATCGCCGCAACAGCCGTCGTCATTTTAAAAAAAGAGCCCATTTCGGACGTTTTGCTTACATTGACTTCATGCGGCGGCGGCGGATTTTCATAATGCATAAAATTATCTTTTTCTTTTCCACGCAGTCCCGTAAGCGAGAAATTCGGCGCAAAACCACCCTTTATGCTGTCTTATCATAGTAGTCTCAAAGCGAACATTAAAAATAGTATCAACTTCCATCTCTTTTGCCTGCTCTTTCATGCGCAAAATGCTTTCTCGTCTTCCTATATCCATGAAAGACTCTAAAGAGTTAAGTCGTCCGCCAAAATTGGATTTTAGACCTGCCGCATACCGCTTAAAATAGCCTCCTGACATAACTGCAGAGCCTCTAATTAGATGAAATTTGCCGCTTACCAACTTCTCTGGAGCATATTTTTCATTAAAGATAAATATATCTTTCATGCTTTCTTCACGTTTTTTTATTGAGTTATAGTATCTTTTTTCTATAAATTTGCAGGTAAAATAGGTGATAAAAGATAATATGAAAATTTTTATTGTCGATTTTGCTATACCGCCTAACATACCGTCAAGCATGCTGTTAAGTATTTCTTTAAACATCTTTTACAACAACGGCAGTGCCATACGCCAATATCTCCGAAGCGCCTTCCATAATATTTGCCGTGCCAAATCTTATATTTATCACGGCGTTAGCTCCTATAGCCTCTGCCTGCGCTTCCATTCTTTGCAAAGCTTCTTCTCTTGACTCGTTTAAAAGTTCGGTGTAGCCTTTAAGTTCGCCGCCCACCATATTTTTAAATCCAGCCATCATATCGCGTCCTATATGCTTAGCTCTTACGGTGCTTCCCTGCACAAGACCCAAATGTTTCTCTACCGCGTATCCGGGTAAAACTTCTACGTTGCTCAAAAGCATGATATATCTCCTATTTTCAAAAATATTGAAATTGCATTTTATATAAATTTTACATATATACCAATAACTAAAAATATTACCGAAATCAATAAAATTATTATATAATTTAATTTTAAAATTCTACATGGAATATCGGATGAATTTTTATAAAGAACAAGAAAACTCCCAAAAAAAAACGAGAGCTTTACTGTTGATTTTTACTCTAAGCGTCTTTATAGTAGTATTTAGCGCTGGTATGTTTTTTATAACGGTTTGCACGTACGCATTTGGCGATAGAGGCTTGTTTTTTACGCTGTCTCCCTCTTACATTTTAACTCATGCGGATACAAGCGTTATCGTTTTATCTTTTTTGAGCGTTTTTTTAATTATAATATATGGATTTTTAAAAAAATCGGAAGAGTTGGCAAACGGCGGCAAAACAATAGCCGAAGAGCTCTACGCCGTCAGGCTTTTTGGCGACAGGGCAAATGCCAAAGAGAAGAGTTTGATAAATATAGTAGAAGAGATATCCATAGCGGCGGGCATTCCCGTAATTCCAATATACATTATAGAAAACAGACACATTAACGCTTTTGTCGCGGGCACGACTTATGACAATGCCATTTTTGGCGTAACAAGAGGCGCGGTAGAACTCTTAAACCGCGATGAACTTCAAGGCGTCATCGCGCACGAATTCAGCCATATATTCAGCGGCGACATGAGGATTAACAATCACATCTCCAGTTTTATAAACGGTATTATGTGTATATTTATCATCGGCATGGAGCTTATACTTCCCGCGCACTTTATAAACAATCCAAACATAAAACCTAAAAAATGGTACCATTTACTTGTCTTAACCTATCCGCTTAGTTTTATCGCGGGCATATTTTTGGCTGTTATAGGTTTTACCGGAGCCGCGTGCGCTTGTTGTATTCAACTTTTTATCAATTACCAAAGAGAGTATCTCGCGGACGCTTTAGCGGTGCAATTTACAAGATATCCCGACGGAATCGCGAATGCTCTTAAAAAAATAGGGCTTTACGGTTATAAACTTGCTTCGGCAAACGTAGGCTACTTCAGCCATATATTTTTTGCAAGCTGGTCGTCTCCGCCCACTTCAAATAGAATACGCAAAATAGAACCGTTTTGGGATGGAAAATATATAGACACGACAAAAGAGCGCGATAAAATATTTAAAAGAACCAACTTAAAACAAAATCCAATGAGCGCGGCGTATATACTCCATCAACTTGCAAACAGCGGAGTTATCGCCAAAGAGCAGATTGAGTACGCTTATAGAGTATTGGAAAATGTTCCGCACTCTTTGAAGCAAAGCGCGGCAAATCCTCTTGAGGCGGAATTTATAATATATTCGCTTCTGTTTGACAAAGAATCTAAGATAAGACAGATACAAATAGAGTTCGCGGCAGATAAAATATTTCCCGACAATCAACAATCCCAAAAAGCGGCGGCAGATAAAATGAACGCCATATATGCCGATATGATTTTACTGAACCGTTCATTTTATCTCAATATAATTCATTTATGTATCTCTACTCTGAAAACCATATCGCCCGAGCAGTACAAAACGTTAAAAGATATCGCAAACAGTCTCATAGAGTATGACGATCATATATCGCTTTTTGAGTGGTGCGTAAAATATCTTGTACTCTATCCTTTGGATATTAATTTTGCCCTAAGAAAGCCCTTTATCGGCGCGCATACGCATATAGGAGCGGTAAAAGAAGAGTTTGAGACGCTGCTGTCCGCTGTCGCTTACGCAAAAACAAAAAACGACAAAGAGGCAAAAAAGATATTTCATAAAGCTAAAAACAGAGCCGGACTTACATCTTTGCAGTACGTTTCTTACGCAAATTTTTCGCAAAAAACGTTTGAAAAAGCCGTAGATGAGATTCAAAATTCCAAACCGCTTGTGCGCCGCAAAATAATGGAAACGGTAATATATGCGCTGACTTTGAGCGGGGTAAACACGGACGACTTAGCCGTGATACATGCCATCAGCGAAGCTTTGCATTTACCGCTTGGGGTAAAGCGGCTTTTTATAGTATAATTCTAAAAACCGTTCGCAGGGAGGAATGACATGGGAACAACATTAATTGTCGTTTTGGCGATTGTCGCGCTGTTTGCGCTTTTTATTATCAGTATTTACAACACATTGATCGCGCTCAAAAACCGTTATTTAAACGCTTTCGCGCAAATTGAGGTGCAGCTTAAAAGACGTTACGATTTGATACCAAATCTCGTAGAAACGGCAAAAGCTTATCTAAAACATGAGAGAGAAACGCTTGAACTTGTCGTAAGAGCGCGAAATCAAGCCGCTCAAATTTTAGAGAGAGCGAAAGCCGACCCCTCAAATCCGTCTAACATTCAAGCTTTAGGAAATGCCGAACACAACCTTGCCGGCGCGCTTGGAAAGTTGAATGTCGTTGTGGAAGCATATCCTGATTTGAAAGCCAATGAAAATATGATAAAACTGCACGAAGAGATAGCCTCCACAGAAAACCGCGTCTCTTTTGCAAGGCAGGCTTACAACGATGCGGCAACGTCTTATAATACCTACAAGCAGTCGTTTCCGCAAAATATTTTCGCAGGCGCGTTCGGACATGCCAACGATGCCGCGTTTTTGGAGTTTCAAGACAAAGCGGATATCCAAAACGCGCCAAAAGCGGCATTTTAACGGAGTATGAACTTTTTTGAACGGCAAGACGCCGCGAAAAGAAAGTCAAAGCTTTTAGTCGTACTCTTTTTGCTGGGTACGCTGGGAGTTTGCGTGGCGGTATGCTATGTTTTCGGGGCGTTTGTTTTGTATTTTGACAATAGCGGGGGATTATCGCCGTTTGAGATTTTGCAAAATATACATCCAAAACTTCTTTTGACTCTCTTTTTTGGGACATTCGCGCTGATAGTTTCGGGCTCTTTGTATAAGATATTCAAACTCTCAAGCAACAGCGGTCAAATTATCGCTTTATCGCTTGGCGGCAGACGTTTGAGTAAAAATAACGCCCGCGTTAATGAACTCGTACTTTTAAATGTCGTGGATGAAATGTCCATAGCTTCGGGTATTCCATCGCCGCCGGTTTATCTGCTCGACAAAGACGATACCATAAACGCTTTCGCCGCAGGCATGACTTACGACGACGCCGTGATAGGAGTAACGAAAGGTTCCATTGACCTTTTGACAAGAGACGAACTTCAAGGCGTCATCGCGCACGAATTCAGCCATATATTTAACGGCGATATGAAGTTAAATATCCGCTCAATCGGCGTTTTGAACGGCATTTTGCTTGTAGGTCTTGCGGGCGAATTTATCACAAGAACGCTTAGTAAAAGCAGTAGAAAAAACGGCGGAATTATTATATTGTTAGGGTTGGTGTTATATTGCGTAGGTTATATAGGGCTGTTTTTCGGCAGTTTAATCAAAGCGGCGATAAACAGGCAAAGAGAGTATCTTGCCGACGCTTCCGCCGCGCAATTTACAAGACACCCTAAAGGGTTAGCTAACGCTTTAAAAAAGATAGGGAGTGCGGGTTCGATTATCAGTTCGGCTAAAGCGGATGAGTTTAGTCATCTATATTTTTCAAACGGGGTTAAAAACTTTTTTTCATTCAATACGCATCCGCCGCTTGAAAAAAGGATTTTATCGCTTGAACCGAGCTGGAACGGTATGTTTATCGTCCCGAAGCATACTAAAAATAAGGAGTTAGGACGTATGCAAAATAGTAATAAAAATGCGGATAAAATCGTAACAACCGCTGTAATTTTAAACGATATAGACAATATAGGCGCGCCAAATCCGCAAAAATTGGATGAAGCGGGTAAAAAGATAGGGCAAATCCCGCAGATTTTACTTCAAAGTACGGCTGAACCTGTTTTGGCGCAGTTAATCATCTTTTCGCTGCTTTTGGATAAAAATGAGACGATTAGAAGAGTGCAGGAGAGTATCGTCATAAATGAGTTTCCCAACAATGCAAGTTTTGTCGGGATAAAAGAGATTGTTTTAAAACTTGACAAAGAGACAAATCTCAATCTTATCAACCTTAGTATGCCGGCGTTAAAATCCATCGCAAAAGAGCAGTATTTGACATTTAAAACGGTCGTAACCCGCTTGATAGAAGCCGACAAAAGCGTCTCATGGTTTGAGCTCAATCTGAAATATCTTGTATTGTACCCTTTGGATATTGCGTTTGGCTTGCGAAATATCCCTTCCGAGATATACTCAAATTTAGCCGCCGCCAACTTTGAAATATCGGTCTTGCTCTCGGCTGTCGCATGCAGTCAGTTTGACGACGAACAAAGCGCGCAGGATGCGTTTGCTAAAATGGCGGATATCGCAGATGCAAGAACGCTAAGATATGTGCCGCTTCAAAATATCTCTTTGGCGTTATTGGAAAACGCTTATCATGAAGCGCAAAAATGCAAACCAATGTTAAGAAGAAAGATATTTGAAATGGCGCTTGGATTATTAAAATCAAACGGCGGGATAAAAGCTAAAGATTTGGAGACGGTACACGCTTTGGCGGCTTTACTGCATTTGCCAATAAGCGTATAACAAAAACCGCCGTTTTTTCGCGGATGTAAGAAAATCAAGGAGATATTTGCATTATGGAGGGAATTGTCTTTAAAGTATTTGCGCCATAAAGAACACGCCTTTTCGTCCGTTCTGCTTTTGTACCAATAAGCCGCTTAAAATATTCGCGTCATATAGAACACGCAGCCGCCTTTAAAGCATTTCGTTATTTAGGACAAAGAGCCGCGCGTTGTTGTCCTAAGCCATTGCCTCACCCTTCGTCATTGCGAGCGAAGCGCGGCAATCCAGAGAAATTATTAAAAAGGTTAATTGTTTTATTCTCTTTAAAACCAAAACTTAAAATACTTAACACTTCGTGTTGCTGTATTGCTTCGTCGCAGGCTCCTCGCAATGACAACCCCCCCTCCGTCATTGCGAGGAAAGAACGCAGTGATTGACGAAGCAATCCATAAGAATTAACAAATAAAACAATTTGGGTAGATATTTTCTACGACAATAGAACCTTTGCATGTACATAATCAATCTTGCATGTGAGGCAAAAGATGGATTGCTTCGCCGATTAAATTGACTCGCAATGACGGAGGGGGCATTCCTCGCAATGACAAAAAAAATGGAGTTCATAATAATAGAAAAGTCGTACATGCACTACTTAAAATCACTCTTGCATGCAAGGTAAAAAAGATGGATTGCCACGCAAACTTCGTTTGCTCG
>JAIRNE010000037.1 GCA_031258205.1 Campylobacteraceae bacterium | reverse complement strand
GCTACGGGAAATGTCAGCGGAGATAATATGGTCGGCGGCATCGCGGGATTTGTTTATGATAACTCCATCGTTACAAACAGTTATTCAACGGGAAATGTCTATGGAACCGGTGCTTCTGTCGGCGGCATAGCGGGATATGTTGACTCCTCCTCCGTCACAAACAGTTATTCAAAGGGAAATGTTAGCGGTAATGATATTGTCGGCGGCATTGCGGGACATGTTTGGAGTTCCTCCTCCATCACAAACAGTTATGCTACGGGAAATGTCAGCGGAGATAATATGGTCGGCGGCATCGCGGGATTTGTTTATGATAACTCCATCGTTACAAACAGTTATTCAACGGGAAATGTCAGCGGAACAAACTACTATGTCGGCGGCATAGCGGGATATGTTGAAGACTCCTCTTCCATCACAAACAGTTATTCAACAGGAAATGTCAGCGGAACTGATAGTATCGGCGGCATAGCGGGACGTGTTCAAGACTCCTCCTCCGTCCAAAACAATGCCGCTATTAACCCTTCCGTTACAGGATCAACCAAAGTAAACCGTGTAGCAGGATATATTCAGGGCGGCACCGTAACAGATAATTTCGCTTTAGATGAAATGAGCGGCAGTTTTACCGACAATGGCAATCCAGCTAATCATGGAACATCTAAAACCGAAGCAGATTTAAAACAAGAGGCAACTTACGGCAATGGAGGTCTTGGCTGGTTATTTGACGGAAACAATGATACCAATCCATGGAAAATAGACGCAGGTAACGGCTATCCATATCTATATTGGCAAGATTTGTAAAATCAATCTCCTTATATGCGAGATTGATTTAAAAGAGGGAGACCAAAACTAAGGTCTTTTTACGAGTATCAAACAATCTTGCATGTGAGATTGATTAAAAGGCGGAGGATACCCTCCGCCTTACTCTTTTATCATTGCTGCATACAGTTGTCCTTTTCCGTCATTGCGAGCGTAAGCGCGGCAATCCACATGTAAAGCCCAACTCTCCGTCATTGCGAGCAAACGAAGTTTGCGTGGCAATCCAGCAACGCTAAAATTTTAAACTTAATTCTCATGTAAAAACATTAACCGTTTTTATTTTATCTATATTTGTAATTCCTCTGGATTGCTTCGTCAGTCGCTATGCTCCCTCCTCGCAATGACGGAGGGTGGTTGTCATTGCAAGCACACTTTTATATTATTACGTTTTTTGTTTTTATTGAATGAGTTTCCCGTCATTGCGAGCGACCAGCGGGAGCGTGGCAATCCAAAACGCTAAAACTTTAAATTCGCTCTCATGTAAAAAACAAAAACATTAACTGTTTTATTTTACCTATATTTTTAATTCCTCTGGATTGCTTCGTCAGTTGCTATGCTCCCTCCTCGCAATGACGGAGGAGAGATTGTCATTGCGAAACAAACTGCCGCTTTTCAAACCACGCACGGCATTAAAACTGCCTCCGCCGCGTCACCGCGAAACAAATTGCCGCATTTTCCGCATGTCCCTTTCGCGGAGCTATTTTTTAGCCGACTCCGCCGCAAAACTTTTTACTGCCAAAATGCGATTTTTAACAGTTACTATTGTTTTTATAAGTTCTTTATTTTAAAAAATCGCATAATAATCAAAATTGTTTTATAAAAAAATTTTATTAGCTAAATTTTGATAGAATTCACTAATATTAAATTTTAGGAATCAATCTATGAAACGAGTAAGTTACAAACCTCTTTGCGAGCGGTTTCATATCCCAAGACCAACTTTGATTGAGTGGCAAAAACAGCCGAAAACAGATGAAAAAAATTGGCGCGCGAAGCATATTGAGTATTTAAGAGAGCAGATTGACGCTGAAGAGGAGACAAAAAAAGAGCTGATAGAAAAGGCGATGCTTCCCGAGGATCTGTTTTTGACATGCGCATACCTTTTTCTTACCTGCACAAAAAGCGCGCCTAAAAAACATGAGTTTAAAAAAGCGATGAGAGAGTTTTTGCTTTATCCTAAAAAGTCAGTGGAGTTTCAGCATGAATTTGCCAAACGTATCTGGAAAGACGGCGAGGATGCAAATAGCGGATATTTAAACAGCATGCTTTTGATAGATAGCTTGAACGCTTTTCAATATTATGTCTTGATACGCGCCGCACTTGATTTTAACTTAAGACTTTTTAATAATGAGCATTTAAATTGCAGTGAAGGGCTTAAGGGTAAAACGTGGCAGGAGCTATACATGTATGATAAAGAATTTTCGTTAAAAAATATTGCTAATTTTTTCAAAAATGCAGGAATTTTATCATAAAAGTAAAATAATTTTTACTAAATTTTACAAAAACTAAGAAAGTCGTAATACAGGCTCTTATCGCATATAAAATGACAAAAATAAAACTTTTTTAGTAAACTCTTTTTTACTAAAATTTTCCTTAGTCAAACAAAATTTATCTTGTTTAAATGTTGCGTATTTACACATGATGTAACTCAATTTAATGCTAAAATAATACTCTTTGATGGCGCATAAAAGAATAATATATTAAGATAAAAAAATATTACAAATCAAGCTTCTTGAAGTAAAAAAATAGGAGTACACATGGAGCATCAAGAACTCTACGATAGAATAACCCAAAGACTTAACTCTTTGGCTAAATTCCCAAAAATGAAAGAAGAGAAACCGATAGCCGCGCTTTTAGAGGAGAGCGGTATCAGCAGACGCGATTTTATGAAATGGGCTGCCGGTATGACAGCTATGTTGTCGTTGCCGTCTGCATTCACGCCGCTTATGGCTCAAGCTGCCGAGCTTGTTGACAGACTGCCCGTTATTTGGCTTCACATGGCGGAATGTACGGGCTGCAGCGAAAGTTTGTTAAGAACAGACGCGCCTACAATTGACAATTTGATATTTGACCATATCTCATTGGAGTATCATGAGACGATTATGGCGGCGGCCGGTTGGCAGGCAGAACATAATCTGGAAGACGCTATAAAAAAATATAAAGGCAAATATATCCTTATGGTTGAGGGCGGAATTCCCGCAGGAAGCAGCGAGTTTTATCTAACCGTAGGACCTCACGGCAAAAAAGGAGCCGAACATGCAAGAGATGCGGCGGCAAGCGCGGCGGCGATATTTGCGATAGGTACCTGTTCGAGTTTTGGCGGCGTGCAAGCGGCAAATCCAAATCCTACAAATGCAAAACCGCTTAGCAAAATTACAAATAAACCGGTGATTAATGTCCCGGGCTGTCCTCCGAGCGAGAAAAATATCGTAGGAAATGTGCTTCATTACATACTTTTCGGCACCCTTCCGTCTTTGGATGTATATAATCGTCCCAAATGGGCTTACGGCATCAGAATTCACGACCTTTGCGAAAGACGCGGTCGTTTTGACGCGGGCGAGTTTGTACAGCAATTTGGCGACGAAGGGGCTAAAAAAGGTTACTGTTTATATAAAGTCGGATGTAAAGGTCCCTATACGTTCAATAACTGTTCGCGCGAGAGATTTAATCAGCACACCTCTTGGCCGGTTCAAGCAGGTCATGGCTGTATAGGTTGCTCTGAGCCTGATTTTTGGGATAGTATGGGTACGTTTGAAGAGCCTCTTGCGGATAAATTATACAGCTCAATTTCCGCAGACAGCACAGCGGATAAAATCGGTATAGCGCTTTTAACCGTAACGGCGGTTGGTATAGCGGCGCATGCAGCTATCGGCACAATTAAAAAAGATAAATAGGCGGCAGGAGAGATATTATGAGCAAAAGAATAGTAGTAGACCCAATTACAAGAATAGAAGGGCACTTAAGAGTAGAAGTTGTTGTAGATGATAATAATGTTGTAACGGAAGCTTACTCTTCCGCCACGCTTTGGAGAGGCATAGAGCATATCGTCAAAGGGCGCGACCCGAGAGACGCGGGATTTTTTGTCCAAAGAATCTGCGGCGTATGCACATTTTCACACTATAAAGCGGGTATTGTTGCGGTAGAAAATGCGCTTGGGATTACCCCTCCTTTAAATGCGCTTTTGACTAGAACGCTTATGAATAATGCGCTTTTCTTGCATGACCACCCTGTGCATTTTTACAATCTTCACGGACTTGATTGGGTGGATATCGTATCCGCTCTTAGCGCAGATCCTAAAAAAGCGAGCGATGAAGCGTTTAAATATACCTCTACGCCTATTGCAACAGGCGCGGATCACTTAAAAGCAGTCAAAGATAAAGTCGCGGCGTTTGCGGGCAAAGGACATTTGGGACCGTTTGCAAATGCGTATTGGGGACATAAAACTTACCGTTTAACTCCCGAACAAAATTTGATAGCTCTTTCGCACTACCTTGAGTGTTTAAAGATTCAAAGAACAGTCGCTCAAATGATGGCGATTTTCGGTTCAAAACAGCCGCATCCGCAGAGTTTGACGGTAGGCGGCGTTACATGTGTTATGGACTTGTTGGATCCTGCGCGTCTTGGCGAGTATTTGGTAAAATTCCAAGAGATTGCGGATTTTATCAACCGCGCTTACTATCCTGACCTTGTCATGGCAGGAAAAGCGTATGCCGGCGAAAAAAGCGTAACAGGCGATATGGGAGTAGCCAACCTCTTCACGTTTAAAGAGTTTCAGCTTGGCGCGAATGATTGGATGTTTGACAGCGGTATTATCCTCAACGGCGATATCAGCAAGGTATATGAAGTTGACGAGGATAAGATAACCGAAGAGGCTACGCGCGCCTGGTATGAAGACGATGAGCCTTTGCATCCGTATGACGGCAAGACAAATCCTAAATATACGGGCTTTAAAGATGAGCAGACGATTGACGGCAATAATAAATTAGCCAACACTAAAGTTATAGATGAGCAGGGCAAATACTCTTGGATTAAAGCTCCGCGCTATGACGGCAAACCTATGCAGGTGGGACCTTTGGCAAATATAGTCGTAAACTACGCTAAAGGAAATGAGAGAGTAGGTAAAGTTGTGGAGCAGTTCTTAAAAGATACGGGACTTCCCGTAGGCGCTGTGTTCTCAACTTTGGGACGAACCGCATGCCGCATGATAGAGGCGAAAGTTGTTGCGGATAACGGACTTGAAGCGTTTAATAATTTGATTGCAAACTTAAAAGTTGATCAAGAGACTTGCGCTACTTATACGATTGACAAAAACAGAGAGTATAAGGGCAGATATATGGGGCATGTTCCGCGCGGAACTTTGAGCCATTGGGTGAAGATTAAAGATGGACTTATAGAGAATTATCAAGCCGTTGTTCCATCTACATGGAACGCTTCTCCAAAAGACGCTAAGGGCGCAAGAGGTCCGTATGAAGAGTGTTTGATAGGTCTTAAGATAGCCGATTTGTCAAAACCTTTAGAGATAGTAAGAGTCATTCACTCATACGATCCTTGTATCGCATGCGCGGTGCATGTGATGGATACAAAAGGCAATGAGCTTGGCTCTTATAAAGTTGCCGAAACCAATTAAGGGAGTGGAAAATGTCTAAAGAAGAATTACTCATTAGAGAAGCGGAGGTAGAATATACCTCCTCCACAAGGTGGGTGCATTGGATACGTTTTTTTTCCATTATAATACTTACGATAACCGGATTTTATATCGCGTATGTTTTTATAGCGCCTGAAGTCTCAAGCGAACCTACTCTCTTTTTGCATGCAAAAATGAGAATGATACATGAGATATTCGGCTTTTTGCTGATAGCTGTTACGATATATAAAACTTATATATTTTTCTTTGATAAAAGCAAAGTAGAGAAGCTTGAGATTGTTTCGGCAAAAGACGCCTTAAGTCCTAAGATTTGGATTGCGCAGATAAAGTATTATCTGTTTTTAGGCGAACATCCGCAGCTTAAAGGAGCTTATAATCCTTTGCAGTTTGCCGCGTATGTAATGCTCTATCTGATGGTCGCGCTCCTTAGTCTAACGGGACTAATACTTTATGTACATATCTATCATGACGGTCTTGGCGGCGCGCTATACTCTTTGATGCGCTGGTTTGAAGCGTTAATGGGCGGCTTAGCTAATGTCAGAATGATACATCACATAGCTATGTGGATCGTTTTGATATTTGTTCCCGTGCATATATATATGGTCATATTTAACTCCATAAAAGGCAAAGAGGGAGCGTTGGATTCTGTTGTCAGCGGTTTGAAATTTAAACGCAAACATCACTGATTATATGAAAATCGCGCTGCTTGGTATCGGCAATATAATGTTCTCCGACGAGGGGGTCGGAGTTCATCTTTGCCGATACATACAAAAAAAATACCGTTTTACTTCCCAAACTCACACTCTTGATTTTATTGACGGCGGGACGCTTGCCGAGAGATTGATACCGATAATAGCTCAGTATGATTATGTTATTATATTAGACTGCATAAGCGCTGATGGCGGAGAGTTCGGCGATGTCTATTTTTTTGATTTTGACGATATCCCAAAACATATCTCATGGCAGGGAAGCGCTCATGAAGTTGAGATGCTGCAAACTTTAACCATGATGGATATAGTCGGCGACAGACCAAAAACAAAGATAGTCGGTATCATACCGCAGGTTGTAGCGGACACTACGCTTCGGCTGACAAAACCCATAAGAGATGGTGCGAAAGTTATGGAGAGCGTTCTTGTGAAGCATTTAAAAGAGCTTGGATTTGAGGTTGAGACGATTGACGACAAGCTTGATATTCAAGAGGTCGCTTACAAATTCGGAACATATGAGGATTGATGATATTAATTTATGATTTTATTTATCAGGCAAACAACGGCGTTTTGGAGAATTTTTTAGAAGATATCGCCAAAGATATTAAACACTATATAACAAAAGAGGGTGAAAAAATCTCTTTACATGTACAAGCGGATGAAGAGGAGTTAAAATCGTTTTCCGATACGCTCTCGCAAACTCTCCCGTTTTCGCTGTTTTTGAAAGAGGCGAATGCGCGCGTATGCACACAATGGGAAGAGTTGAAAGCCATAAAAATACCCGCATGCGAAACTGCTCTTCCGTTTACGCAAAAAGCTCTTTTAAAAGCAAAAGCAGAGTTTAATCCTTTTGTTAAAAACGAAGTCGGGATAAATCCCGATATTTGTCCGCCGCTCATTTTTAAAGATAAAGATTGCCGCTATGACGGCGATTTTAAAGAAGCTTTTTTAAAAGCGGCTAAAGTCGTTGAGAGCGGAGGATATTTAAATATCAAAAGTAAAAACGGTTATATTTCTTTGTCAAAACTGCGAGATAAAAAGTATGAAAACTTTAGCGTTATGCCGACAGATCTCAGTGCAGCTTCCAAAATAGTCGTTTTGAAAAATACCGAGATATCGGCTCTTGCATCGCTTGAAAAACCGCTTATTAAAGTATATTCCAATATGGTTTTTGCCGCAAAATACCCAAATTTTTCTCGTTTTTTTAATATCGGACTGGCAAACGACCTGTTTTTGTATCTGCTTGGAAATATTTTGTTTGAGATGGGCGTTGAATTTGTTGTGATTGAAGAAAAACACAGTGCGCCGGACGCGGCTTTGTATTTTGAAGGAGAGATAAATCAAAATGAACGGCTGCAAATCTGCGCTCTTGATAACGGACAAAATATCATATTAAAAGGCGGCTCTTTTGCCTCGCAAAAACTTTTAAACTCTATAAAAACGCTTAAAAATCCGCACCATATGCAGTTTGCGGCAAGCATGCAAGAGCTTGACCTGTTTGAAGAGGCGAACTGCGGTATTTATCTGAGTTTGAAAAATGACGATATGATTATGTTTTACGGCGCGCAGACGGGCGTTCTTGACATGATAAATATCGCTTATGAAAATTCGCT
>JAIRNE010000023.1 GCA_031258205.1 Campylobacteraceae bacterium | reverse complement strand
CTGGATGGAATTAGCGTAGTCAGCGGAGCTGCCGCCAAGACTCTTTTGCCATGCGATAGAGCCGTTTGCGTTTAGTTTTACGATCCAGTAGTCGGGATTGCCGGTAGAGCCGCGATGATAGGTTACATCGCCGTCGTTAGAGTAGCTTTCACCCGCGACAATATAGCCGCCGTCGCTTGTCTGCCCAATAGAACGAGCGTAGTCATAGTCGCTGCCGCCAAGCGATTTTTGCCACTCTATAGCGGGGACATTGTTGTTGTTGTTACCGCCTCCGCCTCCGCCTCCGCAGCCTGTTAAGTAAAAACTAAGAAAAAAAGCTAATAGCGCAGAGAGAGAGAGAGATAACTTTTTAACTTAAACAAAGATAAAACCCCATGCCTATTCAAAGATAAATCTTTGAAATTAATCATTGAAGACAACATCTTAAACCCCTTTATTTAGATTGTATTCATAAGAATATTTGCAAAATTATATCAGAAAATAACATAAAAGCAGTCGGTTTGTTAATTACTCTGTTTTTGTTTTGCATTTTGAATGACAAGAGTGTTTATGCATATGGATTGCCGCGCTCCCGCTGGTCGCTTGGCATTACGGGGGGGGGGGTGGCGTTCGCAATGACAATCCTACTCTCCGTCATTGCCTCACTCTCCGTCATTGCGAGGAGCGAAGCGACGAAGCAATCCATAAAAACCGTCAAAAAAATAATATCAAGGAATTTGATACAATCTTTCAAATTATTTTATTTTAGTTTGTCTTGAATATAAATGCTTCGCATTGCTGGATTGCTTCGCTCTGCTCGCAATGACGGGGGGGGTGGCGTGCGCAATGACGCAGTGGCGGTTTGAATGTCGTGCGTGATTTGGAAAGAAACGGTTTGTTTTTTTGCAATGATGAAAGAGGGTGTATTGCTTCGCTCTGCTCGCAATGACGGAGGGTGGCGTGCGCGGTTTGGAAAGCGGCGGGTTTTTCGCAATGACAACCTCTCTTTGTCATTGCGAGCCGCTTGCGGCGTGGCAATCCATTAGCATATAAGCATTCCGATATTCAAAAAAGTAATTTTGGAAATTAATTATTTTTATTTTTCTGGATTGCCGCGCAAACTTCGTTTGCTCGCAATGACGCAAAGAGCAATAATTGCTGCGTTATCGTTATATTACGAATTGCTTGCTATTTCCCGTCTCTTTTTTTCTTAGCGTTTTTGATAACCTCGTCAATTCTGTTTTTCGCGCTCTCCCATGCATGCAGTCCAAGCTTTTTCGTATCATCGGCAAATTGTTTCGTTTTTGGCATTGCATCCTCTTTGAAAGCTTCCACTTTTTTATTTGTCTGTATTTTTATCTCTTCAAATTTTTTACCTGCCGCCTCTTTGAACTCTTTAAATGTTTCGTCCTTGAAAGTCTCTATCCTTTCGCCCAGAACCTCAGCCGCCTCGGCGCTAAGCCTTTTTAGTTTGGCGATATACGTACTTTGCTCGGCGATAATCTCGCTCAAAATCTTAGCCGAAATATCTATGCTGTTTATCTGAAATTGTTTCAAAAGCGCGATAAAACTCTCTTCTATATCAATAACGCTAAGCCTGTTTTCTTCGGAATTTTTCAAAAACTCTTTTATTTCGTCAGGCGCAAATTTAAGGTTATTTTTAAATTTTTCAGCCGACTTTGCTATACCTTCTCTAATGCCTTTTACCGTTCCTTTGAGTATATAATGCGCATTGGCATAATCGCTGTCGGCTATATCGCATGCGGTTTCCAAGATAGTAGATGCGATACCCAAAATCCTATGTTTTGTAAATTTGCCCTCATTTATGGCTTGATATGTGAAAAGCTTGCCTAACTCGTTTATGGTATCTTCTATATCGCTGCCCTTTTCAAGAGTTGTGATAAATGCCCCCTCAACGGTCTCTTTTAAGATTCCCAACATCTCTGCATTTAACAGTTTCGCTTCGTTTAATCCGCGTATTACCTGCTCTTTTTCATCTTCAGGCAGTCTTGTTAACGCCGCTTCAATCGTATCGTAAGTATCCGCAATGAGATGCCGTATCTCCGCGCTTTGAGCATAAATAGCTTTTTCAAGCTGTTCTCTTTCGTAAATAATTTTAAAAAGATACTCTTTTTTCTCGTAACTTGCCGCGCTCATCAGTCCGTCCACAACGCTTGAGATACTCTTAGCGTCTCTTAATTTCTCCTCTTTAAGCGCGATAGTAAAAAGCCCAAAAAGCTCTTTTATCATATCTTTTATCTCATTTTCACTAAAGTCTTTTATCTTTTTGCGCCCCAAATCAAAGCTTATATCCCTTATGATAGTAAGTATTTGGGGATTTTCTCTATTTTCTCTAATAGTGTTTTTAAAAATAATTTTAGCCGATTCCATCTCTGCTCCCTTCCTTATAAAATAAATTTTATATCACTGTCCGCTTTTAACGCTTCAAACAACTCTTCTCTATCTTTACCGTTAAATACCAAAATATCCAAATTATAACTTTTATAGCCGCCGTTTTTACTCTCATGAGAAAAATTTATGGTATGTTCTCTATTTTTTAAAACTCTTTTTGTGATAGTTTTTATATCGCTTTTAGCAATTACGATAAGCTTGTAACGCCAACTGCATGGATACTCTATAGAAATTTCTTTTGAACAAATATCGTCTTTCAAGCAAAAACCTTATCTTAATTTTTTTGTTTATTATAATATAATTCGCCTTCAATAAAATAATAAAGGACATGTAGTGTTTTTTGCATGCATGTATTTGAGCAAAGCACATACAAAGTAATGATAGTTTACGCTATCGTACCTATGGCGGCAAATACGGTTATAATGGCTACTTTGTTTAAAATCCGCCCCGAAGAGGCGTCGTTTGCGATACTTTTGAGTACCGCCGTATCATTTTTTACGATACCTCTCATGGCGATACTCTTTTTATGATTTAATATCCGAGAATTTCATTTACAAATATAATAACTATGCGTCCGGGAGTATCTTGCGCGATAATACCGTATTTTTTTGAAATATCATCGCCTGTATAGTTTGTCTTTTTGCCAAAAGAGGCGGCTTTTTGGTTAAGCCTGTCGGCATTTTTTACGGCTGCAACACTTCTGATTCTCTCAAAACCCGCTTCTATATCTTTGACGATTTTATTACTGCCTACTATTAAGAGAAGTTTTTTTGAGCCAAATATCTGCGCCGCTACTCTATTGCCGCTGCCGTCGCAATTTATCAACTCGCCTTTAACGCTTAAAGCGTTTGTGCTTGTTATGAAAATATCAGCCGTTATGCCCTTTTTGCGGCGGCTGGTATTTTCCTCTTCGGAGATGCCGCTTTCGTATTGATTGAAAAGTTCAATCTCTTTATTGTTTTCAAGATAGTCCAAAAGTCCTATCTCTTCAACGCTTACAGAGCCCCCAAGACCAACGCTGCTCCCCTTTGTAACGTATCTTTTAGCGATTTCAAGAGCCTCTTGTTTTGTTTGGGCGACAATGAACTCAAAGCCGTTTTTTTCGCAATTTGATTTAACCGCGTTAATATCCATCTTATACTCCTTTTATAAAAATACAAATTATATCCGCATACCGTTAATATTCTAAACGCTTAGTGTAAATTCAAAAATTTTAAGCAAAAAACAGTGACGTTTTACCGCCAAAAAGCAAAAAATCCCTTTCAAGTCTTTTGATATGCATATAATTTGAGATATAATAAAAGCTTCCAATTAAAAGGAGTTTTTGTTTTGAGTTTTTGGCAGAATATCTATGCGCATTTTGACCCCGTAGCATTTAATATAGGTCCTTTTGCCGTGCATTGGTACGGCATTATGTATGTCAGCGCGCTTTTGGGGGCTATATTTATAGCCAAATGGTTTGTTAAAAAAGACCGTATTCCTATGTCTCTTAGCATTGTGGACAGTTACTTTTTATGGGCTGAGCTTGCCGTGATAGCAGGCGCCAGAGTAGGTTTTATATTGATATATGACCCTAATACCTATTACTATTTAACGCATCCGTGGGAGATTTTCAACCCTTTCCAAAACGGTGAGTTTGTAGGAATCAGAGGCATGAGTTATCATGGTTCGGTATTTGGATTTTTGATAGTAACGTTTATCTACTGCAAAAAGTATCAATATTCGGCATGGAAACTGCTGGATTTGGTGGCTTTAAGCGTACCTTTAGCGTATGTGCTGGGACGTGTCGGCAACTTTTTAAATCAAGAGTTGGTTGGACGGGCTACGGATATGCCTTGGGGTATTTATGTGGACGGCGTTTTGAGGCATCCTTCGCAGCTTTATGAAGCGTTTTTTGAGGGATTACTTGTATTTGTTATTGTTTTTATATACAGAAAATATAAAAAGTACGATGGAGAGCTTATCGTAATATACGGCATAGCCTATTCAATTGGAAGGTTTATAGCGGAGTTTTGGCGTCAGCCGGATTCGCAGGTAGGTTTTGTTTACGGCGGCTGGATGAGCGCCGGACAGCTTTTGTCGCTGCTTATTGTGTTGATAGGCATTGGATTGTATATATATATTATGAAAAGTAATAAAAAAAACATCAAGAAACATAAAAATAATAATTTAAAAAAATTGAAAAAAAATATTTAATTTGTTCTAATTTATTGCATAGTACAATTCGCAGGAAAATAAAAAATTTATTTAAAAGGATATAAAGTGACCAATATCATCGAAGGATATATAGGCAAAAGGGTTGACGGTAAAAAAAGCCGCGTACCTGCAAAACTGGATTTTATCCAGAGCGCAACGGGACTTTTTTTGGGGTTATTCATGTGGGGGCATATGTTTTTTGTCGCCACTATACTTATAAGCGAAGACGCGCTTAACTGGGTAGCGGGAGTATTTGAAGGAAGCCTCTTTTTGAGCGAAAAACAGCCTTTACTCGTTTCTGCTATCGTATTTATCGTATTTTGTATATTTGTTGTGCACGCCTGTCTTGGAATGAGAAAATTTCCTATCAATTTTATGCAGTACCAAATATACAAAGCGCACGCCACAAATATGAAGCATTCAGATACGACTTTGTGGTTTTGGCAGGCAAAAACAGGCTTTATAATGTTCTTTTTGGGTTCTGCTCACTTAATCATAGTATTGACAAATCCTGAGATAACGGCAGAGATTTCCGGCGGCAGAATGTACAGCCATTTCATGTGGCCGTTTTATCTTGTGCTTCTTTTTGCAGTTGAACTTCACGGCGGTATCGGACTTTATAGATTGTGTGTGAAATGGGGCTGGTTTGAGGGCAAAGATGCAAAAGTTACAAGAAAGAGACTGACAAAAGTAAAATGGATTCTTACGGCGTTTTTCCTTGCTCTTGGTCTATTGACGCTCGGCGCGTATGTTAAAACGGGCTACAAATATGCCGATTTAAACAACAGCGTACATGCGGCATATCAAATAAATAATGATGTAAAAGGTTTATAAGATGAATGTAAAATATTATGACGCATTAGTTATCGGCGGAGGATTAGCGGGTCTTAGAGCGGCTGTAGCGGCGGCTGAAAAGGGACTTAGCACTACTGTTTTGAGTTTGATTCCCGTTAAGCGTTCGCACTCTGCGGCGGCTCAAGGCGGTATGCAGGCAAGTCTTGGAAACTCTAAAATGAGCGAAGGCGACAATGAGGATTTGCACTTTGCGGATACAGTAAAAGGAAGCGACTGGGGCTGTGATCAGGATGTAGCGAGAATGTTTGTTACAACCGCTCCAAAAGCTATACGTCAGCTTGCCGCATGGGGCGTTCCTTGGACAAGAATTACCAAAGGACAAAGAACTGCGGTTATCAACGCCGAAAAGACTACGATAGAAGAGAAAGAAGAGGTTCACGGACTTATACATTCGCGCGATTTCGGCGGTACAAAAAAATGGAGAACCTGTTATACGGCTGACGCTACCGGACATACAATGCTTTTTGCAGTCGCAAACGAGGCTTTGAAGCATAATGTAAATATTGAGGACAGAAAAGAGGCGATTTCGCTTATAGTGGAAAAAAACAGATGTTACGGCGCAATTGTCAGAGATTTGGTAACGGGCGAATTAACGGCTTACGTATCAAGAGGCACTCTTATCGCTACGGGCGGATACGGCAGAGTTTACAAACACACTACAAATGCGGTAAACTGCGAAGGAATAGGCGCGGCAATAGCTCTTGAGACGGGATTGGCAAGTCTTGGCAATATGGAAGCCGTACAGTTTCACCCGACTCCGATAGTTCCTTCGGGTATTTTATTGACAGAAGGCTGCAGAGGCGACGGCGGTATTTTGCGCGATGTGGACGGACACCGTTTTATGCCGGACTATGAGCCTGAGAAAAAAGAGCTTGCAAGCCGAGACGTTGTAAGCCGAAGAATGTTAGAACACATTAGAAACGGCAAAGGCGTCAAATCTCCATACGGCGAGCACGTTTGGCTTGATATATCTATTTTAGGACGCGAACATATAGAAAAAAACCTGAGAGACGTTCAAGAGATTTGTATGATATTTAACGGTATCGACCCTGCAGACGAAGGTCCTAAAGGCTGGGCGCCGGTTCTTCCTATGCAGCATTACTCTATGGGCGGTATCAGAACAAAATCAACCGGCGAATCTCCGACATTAAAGGGTCTATTCAGCGCAGGCGAAGCCGCATGCTGGGATATGCACGGATTTAACAGACTTGGCGGAAACTCCGTAAGCGAAACGGTAGTGGCGGGTATGATAGTGGGCGATTATTTTGCAGATTTTTGCAAAGCGAATGATATAACCGTCAGCACTAAAAGCATTGAAGCAGCCGTTGAAAAACAGCAAAACTATATCAACGAAGTGCTCTCAAGAGAAAACGGCACAAATATCTTTGAGATTAAAAACCGCATGAGAGACGTTATGTGGGAACATGTAGCGATATTTAGAAACGGAGAAGGTTTGCAAAAAGCCGTTATTGAGCTTGAAGAGCTTTATAAAAAATCTCTCAAAGCTTCCGTTAAAGTCAAAAATATCGGCGCAAATCCCGAACTTGAAGAGGCGTACAGAGTGCCTAAAATGCTTAAACTTGCCCTGTGCATAGCGCTTGGCGCGCTTCAAAGAACGGAGAGCCGCGGCGCGCATTATAGAGAAGATTATCTAAAGCGCGACGACGTCAATTGGCTCAAACGAACTCTTGCCTATTGGAAAGAGGGGGCGACTTTACCGACTTTAGAGTATGAGGAACTTGATATTACAAAGATGGAAATTCCGCCTGCATTTAGAGGATACGGCGTAAAAGGAAATATAATAGAAAATCCTTTGAGCGCGAAACGTCAAGAAGAGGTAGATGAGATAAGAGAAAAATTAGAAGCCGAAGGCAAAGATAGATGGGAGATACAAGACGCTATTATGCCTTTCTCGCTTCAGCCGCAATTTAAAGCAAAAAATGAGCGCGTAGGAGATAAAAAATGAGCCGCACTATCACTATAAAAGTATTTAAATATAATCCCCTTGCAAAGGATTCAACTCCTCAATTTGTAGAGTATAAATTGGAAGAGACGGACGGTATGACGCTTTTTATCGCGTTAAATCAGATACGCGAAAAGTATGATGCGGATTTGAACTTTGACTTTGTCTGCCGCGCGGGTATCTGCGGAAGCTGCGGTATGATGGTAAACGGACAGCCGCGTTTGGCATGCAGGACATTAACTAAAAATTATCCTGACGGCGTTTTACAGCTTATGCCGCTGCCCGCATTTAAACTTATCAAAGATTTATCCGTAGATACGGGTACATGGATGAACGGCATGAGTAAACGCGTTGAGAGCTGGATACACTCCGACCATGTAACGGATATTTCAAAGCTTGAGGATAAAGTAGAGCCTGAAGTCGCTCAAGAAGTGTTTGAACTTGACAGATGTATAGAGTGCGGCATATGCGTCGCTTCATGCGGTACAAAATTAATGCGCCCCGATTTTTTAGGAGCAGTCGGATTTAACCGAGTCGCGCGTTTTGAAATAGATTCGCTTGATAAAAGAACGGTTGAGGATTATTATGAATTAATCGGAGACGACAACGGCATATTCGGATGCATGAGTCTTCTTGCATGTGAAGATAATTGTCCTAAAAATCTGCCTTTACAAAGCAGAATTGCCTATCTGCGCAGAAAATTGGTTTCTGTCAAATAGCAAACGGAGTTTGCGGCTTTTGTCCGCAAACTCTATTTTTTAAACTTTTGGATTTAACTCCATCTCTAACTCTTCGTCATTCGTCTGTTTATTTAAATTTTTAAACGCAACGCTTAGCATAAGTTTGATACGATTTAATTGATTGACGGTAGAAGAACCCGGGTCGTAGTCTATGGCTGTGATATTTGCTTCGGGATAATGCTCTTTTAAAGCTTTCATGACGCCCTTTCCCGTTATGTGATTTGGAAGGCAGGCAAATGGCTGCATGCAGACGATATTTGGCACGCCTTCATGTATCAAATGCACCATTTCAGCCGTCAAAAACCACCCCTCGCCCGTTTGATTGCCGCGCGATAAAATCGGAGCCGCGCCGAAAGCCAACTCGTCTATGCGCGCAAACTCCGTAAAACGACTGCTGTTTTTAAGCGCTTTTCTGGCGCTTCTTCTATAAAACTCCATAGCCATTATCGCGGCTTTTCCCGCAAGCGCGCCGAACGCTCCTTTGGAGAGATATTTGTGGTTAAAGTCGTAATCATAAGAACAATAGAGTAAAAACTCCATTATGCCCGGCATTACCACTTCGCAGCCCTCTTTTTCTATCGTATCGGCTATATCGTTATTGGCTGTCGGATGGTATTTGACAAGTATTTCGCCGACAAGTCCAACGCGCGGTTTTTTGATATCTAAGAGTTCAAGTTCGTCAAAGTCTTTTATAATACCGTTTATATTTTTATTGTAAGTTTTAAAGTCGGCATTTTTAAGAGCCTCTTTGCATATGTTAGACCATTTATAAAACAGCGCGTTAGCGGAGCCTGCTATCTTTTCATAAGGTCTTGTGCGAAGCAGCGTTTTCATCAATACATCGCCGTAAACGCAGCTCATTATTAAGCGGTTTAAAAGCGGCAAAGAGAGTTTAAAGCCCGTATGATCTTCCATGCCCAAAGCGTTAAAAGAGACAACCGGCACTTGCGGAAACCCTGCGTCTGCAAGCGCTTTTCTAAGATACGCTATGTAGTTTGTAGCGCGGCATCCGCCGCCTGTTTGACTCATCATGACGGCTGTTTTATTGAGGTCGTACCCGCCTGATTTTAAAGCCTCTATAATCTGCCCTATAACAATGATAGACGGATAGCAGGCATCGTTATTGACATAGCGCAATCCCTCGTCTACAGCGTTTGCGCCGACTTGTTCTAAAAGCTTAAACTTATATCCGCACGCGTTAAAGCAACTCTCCATAAATTGAAAATGCATAGGCGACATTTGCGGCGCGATGATAGTATAGCCGTCTTCTTTCATCTCTTTTGTAAACATAAGCTTTTGATATTTGGGCGTTATACTCCAATTTATTTTAGAGAAATTTACATTTTTTTCACGCTCCAAAAGCGCGGCTTTAAGCGAACGGATACGTATCTTTACCGCGCCCAAATTATTTACTTCGTCTATTTTTATGCATGTATATATTTTGTTTTTGCCCTCCAGCAGCTCCTGCACTTGATCAGTCGTAACGGAGTCAAGTCCGCATCCAAAAGAGTTTAACTGCACCAAATCCACCGTATCGTGTCTTGAAGCAAACGAAGCGGCGCGGTAAAGTCTTGCATGATAAGTCCATTGGTCAACTACTCTCAAAGGATTCTCAAGCTCCTCTTCATGCGATACGCTGTCTTCGGTTAAAACCGCCATGCCAAGCGATACGATAACCTGCGGTATGCCGTGATGAATTTCAGGGTCAAGATGATACGGTCGTCCCGATAAGATGATACCATGCGCACCCGTACTTTTTAAAAATTCAAGCGTCTCTTTGCCTTTTTTAGCGATATCGCGCTTAAAGTTTAACTGCTCTTCCCATGCGGCGTTCAAAGCGCGGCGGATAACGGCGGGAGCGGCATAAGATTTAAAAACTTCAATAAGTCTAAGCGCGAGTTTATCTCTGTTTTCAAGCGATAAAAACGGCTGAATATAGTTGATATTTTTCTCTTTTAAAAGCGATATATTATTTCTAATTTGTTCGGGATACGAGATAACGATAGGGCAGTTATAGTGTTCATGCGCATCGTCAAACTCCCTCTTTTCATAAGCCACGCACGGATAAAATATATTTTTTACGCCCTTTTCTATCAAATCCACAATATGCCCGTGAACAAGCTTCGCAGGATAGCATATAGAGTCTGAGGGCAGCGTGTCAAGCCCTTTTTCAAGCAGTGTTTTAGATGATTTGTCGGATAAAACGACTCTAAATCCCAAATGTGTCAAAAACGTAAACCATAACGGATAATTTTCATACATATTTAAAGCGCGCGGTACGCCTACATCGCCAAGCGGCGCATTTTCCAAAGGCTTATACGAAAAGAGTCTCTCATATTTATAGTCGTAAAGGTTAGGCAGATTTGAATTCGCGCTCTCTTTGCCGGCGCCTCTTTCGCATCTGTTGCCGGTTATTAGTTTTCTGCCGTCAGAGAAACGGTTTAGCGTCATAGCGCATGAGTTGGAGCATGCATGACATCTTAACATCGTATGGCGCACGCCAAAATCACTCAACAACTCTTTGCTCAGCAATGTAGAGCGGTCAATGCCTTGATATCTCTCTTTGGCTATTAACCCGGCGCCGAATGCGCCCATGAGTCCGGCGATATCAGGTCTTACGACCTCTCTTTTTGATATAAGCTCAAATGCCCTTAAAACCGAATCATTATAAAAAGTACCGCCTTGAACGATAATCTTTCTGCCCAAATCTTCCGGATTTTTTAATTTTATAACTTTAATGAGCGCGTTTTTTATGACCGCATATGAAAGACCGGCTGATATATCGGCAACACTGCCTCCCTCTCTTTGAGCCTGCTTGACGCTGGAGTTCATAAATACGGTGCAGCGCGAACCCAAGTCGCATGGAGCTTTTGATAAAAGCGCCTCTTTGGCAAAATCCTCCACGCTCATTTTTACGGAGTGAGCAAACGTCTCTATAAACGAACCGCACCCCGACGAGCAGGCTTCGTTTAGCATGATATTATCTATCGCGCCGTCTTTAATGCGCACATATTTCATATCCTGTCCGCCGATATCCACGATACAATCCACATCTTCCATAAAAAATGAAGCGGCTTTATAGTGGGCTATAGTTTCAACTTCGCATGTGTCTATCTTGTAAGCCTCTTTGATGAGCGCTTCGCCGTATCCGGTTACGCATGAAAAGGCGATTTTGACATTTTGAGGCAGTATTGCGTAAACTTCCTCAAGCATTTTTTTGACAATCCTTAAAGGATCGCCCTCGTTACTTGCGTAAAATTCATAAAGTATTTCGCTGTTTGCGCCGATAAGCACGGCTTTCGTAGTCGTAGAGCCGCAGTCTAATCCCAAAAATACTTCGCCTTTATAAGAGTTTAAATCCGCTCTTTTTGCCGAGGCTTTTTTATGCCGCGATAAAAACTGCTCCTTTTCGGCTTCGTCTAAAAATAGAGCCCTTAGGATATTCATCGTATTTGCCGACTTTGATGAAAGCTTATCAAACGTATCTATTATCTTTTGAAATTCTAAAGTTTTTTCGTGAAATTCAGCCGCGCCCAAAGCCACAAAAAGCTCGCTGTGACTTGGCGTGATAATGTTTGCAGGCTCTAACTCCAAAATATCCACAAATCTCTGTTTCAATTCGCTCAAAAAATTTAAAGGTCCGCCCAAAAATACAACGTTTCCTTTTATCTTTCTGCCGCAGGAAAGTCCGCCTATAGTTTGGTTTGCAACGGCTTGAAAAATGGAGAGCGCGATATCGCCTTTATTGACGCCTTCATTCAACAAAGGCTGTACGTCTGTTTTGGCAAACACACCGCATCTGGCGGCTATGGGATAGATATTTTTAGCGTTTTTGGCAAGTTCGTTGAGTCCGTTTGCATCCGTCTTTAAAAGCGTCGCCATTTGGTCTATAAACGCTCCCGTACCGCCGGCGCATGTACCGTTCATGCGCTGTTCTACGCCGTTTGTAAAAAAAGTGATTTTAGCGTCTTCGCCGCCAAGCTCTATGCTTACGTCGGTATGAGGGATAAATTTTTCAACTGCCTTAGCGCACGCGATAACCTCCTGCACGAACGGAATGCCGCAGACTGAAGCTATATCTATGCCGCCGCTTCCCGAGATAGTTATCGTGGCTTTTTGAGACGGTTTATAAAATGGGAGTTTTTTTAAAGCTTTGATATGACCAACGATACAATTTCTAACATCCGAGTGATGTCTTACGTAAACGCTGTGGAGCAGATTGTGCGATTCATCGGTCAATACGATTTTTACAGTCGTAGAACCAATGTCTATGCCGATATGCAGTAAATCATCATTTAACCCCATTGCTTTTAGGCTCAAATTCAGCTCCCAAACTTAAAAATAACAAAATATTTTATTATTTTACATCAAAAAATATTTTTTTTCAATTTTTAAGGGTAATTTTGAGAGTTTTTAATACAAATTTTGTCGTATTTCTTACGTTTTTACGCTTAATTGTCTATTATTGTTTTATATACTCTAATCCTGCCGCAAACATTGCACGACATTTCTCGCTTTTTAAGAGCGAAATAAAATCACAAAACATAAATGCTCCTTTTAAAAAAATAATCTTTGCTATATTTATAAATAAACGGTGCAATCTATTAAGAAAGTTTTTTGTTTTTTTAATCTCTATAGGTATCATTTCTATATAAGATTGCTTTGGAATTATATTCATATTATTCCTATAGAAAACGAATATATATGCTAAATTTGCCCGAGATAGTCACGAAAGAACAAGAGGACGAATTTTTTAGAAATATATCGCGCAATATCAAAAAAATCAGAAAAACAAAAAAAATGAGTCAGCTTGAAGTAGCGTTATCTATAGGACAACAATCATCGGGATTTTATGCGCATTTAGAAAATTACGCTCATGGTAAACATTTCAACTTAGGACATCTTTTAAGGCTTTCGGCGCTTTTTGAAGTTCCAATTGAGGAGTTTTTTAAAGTAAACGAGGAGGAGACTTAGACAAATCTCCTGTCTATTTTGGGGTTTAATTTCACCAAAATATCATAACTTATCGTATTAAAATGTCTTGCCCAAACTCTTGCGTCGTTAAATACGGATATCTCTTCATCATCGCTGTTTATGCTCATGGAGTCCATAGATATGCGCCCTAATATCAGCGAACCGTTTGTGGTTTTTAACTCTCCTTGCCCGTCATATCTTAAAATGCCGTCTGCATACCCAACGTCATATAAAGACGATGTCATATCCTTGTCGGCTTCAAATACTCCGCCGTAACCTACGCGTTCTGCTTTTTTTAACTCTCTTATGCTTATCCTTTTTGCAAAGAGTTCAAGCACGGGACTTAAGTCAAATCTACCGAAAGCTTC
>JAIRNE010000081.1 GCA_031258205.1 Campylobacteraceae bacterium | reverse complement strand
AAATTAAAATCCGCCACAAAAGGTTATGCAAGTTTTGATTATGAACCCTCAGGTTACCGCGCGGGAAATCTTGTCAAACTTGACGTAAGGGTGGCAGGAGAGGTGGTGGACGCGCTTTCTATCATCGTCTCAAACGACAAAGCGCAAGTAAAAGGCAGAGAGTTTGTAAACGCCATGAAAGAGATAGTGCCAAGACAGCTTTTTGAAGTTGCCATACAAGCAAGTGTTGGCAATAAAATTATCGCGCGCGAAACGGTCAAGTCAATGGGCAAAAATGTTACGGCAAAATGTTACGGCGGCGATATAACGCGTAAGCGCAAACTTTTGGAAAAGCAAAAAGAAGGCAAAAAGCGCATGAAAGCGATAGGAAAAGTCCAACTTCCGCAAGAGGCATTTTTGGCGGTCTTGAAGATTGATTGAGTTTGAAAAACGCCGCGTATAAAACGGCATGGAAGCAAAAAGGCGATAGATAAAGTTTAACTTTTTTAATTGCAAATCGGCAAAAGCGCGCCGCTTGCGCCATAAATTTGCATCCATGTACAATGCTGACCGCTAAGCGGCATGACAGTCCAAATTTTCACATGGCAAGTAAAAAATATCTTATTCTAATGAATTGCCGCGTTGATTTATAAAGCGGGCTCAAAATCTGCCCGCCCTTTTAATCAAAACTCTTTTTAGCCAAATTTTCCGCCCCTTTTGTAATAAGCGATACGACCACTACCGTCAAAGCAGACAACGGCAGTGCGAATATAAGCGCGTCTATGAAGATGATTTTGCCGCTAAAAAGCGAATCCGTGCCGAATATCATTTTGCAAAATCCAAGAGCTTTAGCTTCTTGAAAATGGACGAACAGCAGCCAAAAACTTGATGTTATAAGTCCTACAAACATTGAAGCTATCGCGCCCGCTTTTGTGATTTTGCGCCAAAATATCGCGCCTATGTACGAAGGCAGAAAAACGCTTGCGCAAAGAGCGAAAAAGATAGCCGTACTTCGCGCTATTATCGCAGGCTGTTTGTCAAATATATAAGAGAGTACCACAGCGCATAATATCATCACAACAACGCCTATACGCGTTATAAACATGGAACTTTTGCCGGCTTTGAAAATTTGTTCGTAGATATCGCGCCCTATCGCCGTACCCATAGTATGAAACTGCGATGCGAGCGTACTCATAGCCGCCGAGATAAGCGCAAAAAGAAAGATAAACGAAAACCATTTCGGCATTGACATGGTGATAAAAAGAGGCATTACCTGTTCTACTCCGCCCGCGCTTTGCAAAGCGTTTTTACCTTCGTTGTATTCGTAAAACCATACGTTTGTAAGCGCACCTACAAGATATGTAAGCCCCATCACGCCAAATATAAAAATGCCGCCTATTAAAACGCCTCTATTTAACTCTTGCTTGCTTTTAACGGTCATAAATCTCACCACAAGCTGCGGCTGCGCTAAAACTCCTATGCCTACGCCTAAAACAAGCGACGTAATCAAAAAGAGCCAGCCGTCGCTTAAAAATATAGGCATTTTATTCCATCCTTCAAAACCCCACAGCGTTGATACTTTAAGTAAAAAGTTGGGAGAGCCCGCTTGAAAATCTCCTGCTTGGACACTTTGAAGCGGTACAATGGTATTTTGCCACACTTCGTCAAATTTACTTAAACTCTCATTAAAACCGCCTATAGCGTTGAATGCGAATATGACCAGCGCTACGATAGCGACAAACATAATTGCCCCCTGCAAAGCGTCTGTGAGCATAACGCTTTTTAAGCCGCCAGCTATAACGTAAGCTGTGATAATGAGTGAAAAAACAAGCAATGAGAGATGATAATCAGCCCCAAAATACGAAGCTATAAAATGCGTGCCGCCGATAAGTACCGCCGCTGCGTAAAGCGGCATAAAAATAGTTATGATTAAACCGCCGAACAGTTGTATAAATTTTGAGTTAAACCGTTTGCCTAAAAATTCGGGAAACGTATGCGCTCCGAGTTTGATGCCCATTCTGCGCGTTCTGTCGCCGAAAACCACAAATGCTATAAAGATACCCACGAAGAGATTAGCAAACGCCAGCCAAATCATAGAGCTTCCAAGCCACGCCGCCACGCCGCTGAAACCGACTATAGCCGAAGTTGAGATGAAAGTCGCGCCGTAGCTTAAAGACATTATTAAAGGGTGCGTATTGCGCCCGGCTAAAAGATAATCGGTGCTGTTTTTCGTACTTTTATAGCCTACAAAACCAAGATAACCGATAACTGCCAGATAGATTATGATAAAAATATTCTCCCATACGCCCATTTTACAATTCCTCGTTTATTTTTTGCTCTTCTTTTTCCCACTTCTTTGCCGCATTTGGCTCCTCTTCGCCGTCTTTGTTCCAACGCAAAACCCCATAAGCTATACATAAAAAAAGCGCCGCGCCCGATAAATATATAGATAACCTCACTCCAAAATCAAAATATTCCATTACGCATCCCTTATCCTTGCAAATGTAAAATTGTTACCAAAAAATGATAAAAAATTCTTTAGTTTGAGGCGAGATATTAATTTTTTGCGTTAAAATACGCTAAAATCTTGTTTTATTTGTGTAAATAAGGAGAGTTATGATTTGGTCAAAAGAGGAAACACTTCCAAAAAGCGAATTAAAAACTCTGCAGAGCGAACGCTTAAAAGAGATAATACAAAGAGTTTACTATCTTGTACCGCATTATAAGAAAAAATTTGACGAATACGGTATTACGCCTGAGAGTATAAAATCTTTAGACGATTTACAAAGACTGCCTTTTACTAAAAAGCAGGATTTGCGCGATAATTACCCATACGGAATGTTTGCCGTGCCCATGGGCGAGATAGTGAGGATTCACAGTTCAAGCGGTACGACGGGCAAGCCCACTGTTGTCGGATATACGCACCAAGATATGAATGTTTGGGCTGAAGTAATGGCGCGCAGCTTTAAAATGGGCGGCGTTACATCTTCGGATATTATGCAAAACTCTCATGGATACGGACTTTTTACGGGCGGACTTGGATTTCACGCGGCGGCTGAAAAGATGAAAGTTGCGGTCATTCCAAGCTCTACAGGTTTTACGTCAAGACAGCTTTTGCTCTTGAAAGATTTTGGCGCTACCGTACTCACGGCTACGCCTTCATTTGCTCTGCATTTGGCTGAAACGGCTAAAAACGAGGGATACGATATCAAAAAAGATTTCAAACTGCGCGCGGGATTTTTTGGCGCAGAGCCTACAAGCATAGGCATGAAAGACGAGATAGCCAAAATATGGGATATAGAATATCACGAAATATACGGCATAAGCGAGATTATAGGTCCGGGCGTGGCTTGCAACTGTAACTATTCAAGACTTTTACATTTTCAAGAAGATCACTTTTATCCGGAGATAATAGATCCGAAAACGCTTGAAGTTTTGCCTGACGGCGAAAGAGGCGAACTTGTGGTTACAACTCTAACAAAACAGGCTCTGCCGCTCGTGCGGTACAGAACGGGAGATATTACCTCCATAACAAGAACGCCATGTAAATGCGGACGCACAACGGCTAGAATAGAGAGTATAGCGGGCAGAAGCGACGATATGCTGCTAATCGGCGGCGTTAACGTATTTCCGTCGCAGATTGAACATGTACTCTCAACCATAGAGGGTATCGCGCTGCATTACCAGATAATAGCAAAGAAAAAAGGATTTCTTGATAAACTTGAAATAGATATTGAGGTGGATGAGAGCATAATGGTTGATGATGTTGCAAAACTTGAGAGTTTAAAGTCTGCTATCTCAAAAGCTCTTTTGAACAATCTTTATATAAATGTTGACGTTAAGCTTGTCGCGCCCAAATCAATAGAGCGCAGCGAAGGCAAAGCCGTAAGAGTCATAGATGAAAGGAAAAAGTAATGGCAGATTTTAACTATCTTGAACAACTCTCAATCTTTGTAGAAAACCGCTCCGGCGAATTGTACTCCATAACGGCTCTGTTGGAGAGAGAAAACGTTTCGCTTTTATCTGTAGTCTTGTCCGACAGCAGCGAGTTTGGCATATTAAGACTGCTCACTAAAAATACGCGGCATGCGCGTTCGCTTTTAATCAAAAACGGCTTTATGGCTCAACGCGCTAAAGTGATAGGAGTGCGTATCGTCAATCAAATAGGCAGTTTTAATAAAGTCGTGAAAATTTTAAACGAAGCGAATGTTGATATACGCTATACATATACGGTCAATGAGAAAAACGACGGCATTTTTGTCTTTAAAGTTGACGACGACAAAATAGAAAAAGCGGTATTTGCGCTTGAACAAAACGGAGTAAAAACGGTAAATGAGAATGATTTATAAAATTTTTTTGTTTTTGTTATTTTTAACATCTTCGCTTTTTGCCGAAAAGTTTGAATCTTTTGTAAAATATAAAGTCGGGTACGGCGTTTTTACTTTGGGCGAGGCTTCAGCTTACCTTACAATAAGCGATAACGGCAGTTATAAAACCGAAATATCGGCTAAAGCTAAGGGTTTAGCCTCTGTATTTTCAAGGGAGCGTACGGAAAAATATATAAGCGAAGGCAAAGTGTTTGAAGGCAGGCTTGTACCGTATCGCTTTGAAAAACAGACCTCTTACGGCGGCAAAAAGCGTCATATTGAGTTTTTTTGGGATTATGACAATAAACAGATAATGATGGAGAAAGAAGAGTGCAAAAGCGGCAACTGCGAATACTCTTCTGAAATACTGCCAAGTGAGAGATACGCTAAGGACGATATTTTGACGCTGTATCATAACGTCATGTTTGACCTTAATAAAACAAGCGCGAAAGAGATAAACGCTTCTGCTATCGGTTCGAAAAAACCTGTCGTTATAATGCTGCCTGAAAAAGAGTGGCTTAAAACCGCTAAAAAAATTTTTGACGATAAAGAAGGCACATACATTGTCGCGATACTCAATCAAGAGATTTTTACAAGCGACAAAGGGGAACTTTACGTAAATGTTGACAGCGATAACACGGCTTCAAAGGCGGTATTGAAAAAAACTATGCTTTTTGGCGACGTATGGGGCGAACGGATAGAAAAAAAGATTAGCAAAGAGCAAAACCGCACAGCTTGGTAAAATAGCCGATTTGACAAGCTTTAAATGTGACAAAAAGCCGCGCGTAAAATAAAACTTTTTGCTCATGTATTGCATAAATTTTAAAAAATAGTAAAAAATTGCGATATTTCTGCTATAATATCCGCTTTTTAGTATCTTGCATAATTTTGACGCCATCTATATTTGTCTTTTAGCGGGCAAGCGGACGGCTTCAATGCTGCTTTTTAGCTTAGCAACTAAACTTTAAAAACACAAAAATTATTAGGACAGATAGATGAACGATTTTGAACATTTTGGATTGCACGAACAAATATTGCGTGCTGTGAAAGAGGCTGGTTTTAAAGAACCAAGCCCAATACAACGCGAGATAATACCTATTATCTTGAGCGGGCGCGACGTTGTCGGACAGGCTCAAACGGGTACGGGTAAAACGGCGGCGTTTTCGCTTCCGTCTCTTAGCATGATAGACGCTTCTCAAAAAAGCGCGCAGATTTTGGTTATAACGCCGACAAGAGAATTGGCTACGCAGATAAGCGATGAGATGTATGCTCTTGGACGTCATAAAAATATTCATACGGTAACGGTTTACGGCGGCAGTTCGTATTCGCGCCAGCTTAAATTGATAGAGCAAGGCTCAAGCGTGGTAGTAGCGACGCCGGGCAGGCTTTTGGATTTATTAAAAAGCAATAAAATGTACGGTTTTGAACCGAAAATAGTTATCCTTGACGAAGCCGACGAAATGCTTGATATGGGCTTTTTGGAAGATATAGAGGCGATATTTGCGCGCCTTCCCAAAGTTCGCCAGACACTGCTTTTATCCGCTACTATGCCCGAACCCATCAAAGCTTTAGCTAAAAAGATACTCAACAATCCCGCATTTGTCAGCGTAACGCCTCAAAATGCCACAACCAATGCCGATATAGAACAGCAATATTACATTATAGAAGAACATGAGCGAGACGACGCCATTATAAGACTTTTGGATACTTTGGATCCGCAAAAGTCTATTATATTCTGCCGCACAAAAAAAGAGGTTGATAGATTGGGTACAAGGCTTATCTCTTCGGGATTTATCGCCAAATCTCTTCATGGCGATATGGATCAGCCTCAGCGCGAAGAGGTCATCAAATCTTTCAGAAACGGCGATATAGATATTCTTGTCGCTACCGACGTTGCCGCGCGAGGATTGAACGTCAAAGAGATAACGCATGTTTTTAACTACCATATGCCATTTGATCCGGAGAGTTACGTTCACCGTATAGGCAGAACGGCAAGAGCGGGGCAAAAAGGAACGGCTATAACGCTTTTAACGCCCATGGAGTACCACAGTTTACAGCGAATTGCCAAAACGGTCGGCACGAAATTAACGCAAAAACAGATACCGACTCTATTTGAAATGAAAGCAAATAATGCCAAAAAGCTGGCTCAAACCGTATCGCATGCAAATATAGACAGCGCGGCGGCTCAAATAGTAAACGAACTTGAAAAAGAGTTGGATTTGGCGCAGATAGCGTATAAAGCCGTTTCATTGCTCATCGGCAAAGCAAACATGAAAGGTCCAAACTCAATAGGCGTGGATAACAAGACTTTTGAAAATTATATTAAAAAAGCGCGCGCCAAAGAAGATGAAAAACGCTCTACCCGCTCCCGTAGCAGAAATCGCTCATTCAATCGCGGTGCTGAACGCGGCAAAAACGACAAAAGCGGTTTTGGCAACAGCCGTCACAGCTCAAAAACCAATCAAAAAAGCGGTAAAAAATATTAATTAAATATAAATAAGGACGTTTTTAAAACAGCGTCCTTGCAAAAACTCCTATTATTAAATTTTTATTAAGCAAAAATATGCTTTACGCGTATATTTTAAATCATATTGCAAAGATAACACAAAATATTGAGGCTTATCAATTTGGCAAACTTGATTACAAATCCCATTGCAAAGGATAACACTCGCAGGGAACATTCAACTTGGAATTATCATCGGAATTATAAATCCTATTACAAAGGATAACACTTACGCAGTTTACATACAGAATATTGATACGGAGTTATAAATCCTCTTACAAAGGATAACACAGGAGGGTTTATGTATATAAGAGCTATGAATTTGGAATTATAAATCCTCTTACAAAGAATGACACGAAAAAGACGGCGAAAGCATTCTAAATACTCATAATTATAAATCCTATTACAAAGGATAACACGTCTTTGTCTTATGAATAGAGATATAAAACGAAGATTATAAATCCTCTTACAAAGGATAACACTTCATTATTAAGCCTTACTGTATCCTGTAGATACAAATTATAAATCCTCTTACAAAGGATAACACATAAAACATAGCTTATATTCTGTAGTATTAATATAATTATAAATCCTCTTACAAAGGATAACACAAAAACAGTTTTCCCGTCCACATAACTTTTAGTTGTATTATAAATCCTATTACAAAGGATGATAGTGGCCAAAATTAAAATTTTCCTCATGTTTTGTCTTGTTACAAAGGTTATACTTACTTTCTTTAAAATAAAAACTCATGAATTTAAAATATTGAACGCTTCGTGTTTGTGGATTGCCGCTTCAGTCGTTTTGCTCGCAGTGGCGAAATGTAGTTATCTGTCGTTTTATGGCAAATTTCAACAATGCCGCTTTGGCTTCTCGCTGTGATAAAAAAGTACACAATGTTCGCAGTGACGGAATTGTGTCATTGCGAGCGGAGCGAAGTAATCCAGCAACACTAAAAACTTTAAACTTAATTCTCATGTAAAAACAAAAATACTAACTGTTTTTATTTTATCTATATTATCAATTCATGTGGATTGCCACGTCGCTAACGCTCCTTGCAATGACGGAAGCGGAGATTGTTTCGCCACTGTGCTTCCGTAATGATAGATACTCACAGCAATGACAGGGAGTGTGTTATTGCGGACAAACCCGTTGCCTTCCAAATCACGCACGCCACCCACCCCGTCATTGCGAGCGTAAGCGCGGCAATCCATCTTTATATTTACATGCAAGATTGATTTTAAATAATTACCGTAAGAGTTTTATATCGCAGAAAGCGTCAAAACGCTCATCGCTGCATGATGAAATGCTATAGATGAACTTTTGCGTCTTATATGCAAATAAAGCGCGAAATGCCAAATAACAACGATGTTTTAAACGCGGGTAGTATTGCTCCCGCAGAGCGCGGGAGTATTTGAAAGATTAAACGTGCAGTCTCATCTGTTCTCCTTTAAGTGAAAATTTCCATAAACCCAATTTTCACTCTTAGTAAAACCATATCATGAGAATCCTCCTTTGAAAAGTGCAACTATTTTAATACTTTCAAGATTTGAAAAGGCTTAATTTGTCATTTTCGTGAATAGTATAAAATAAAAAAGTTTCATTTAAAGCGCGGGTTTGAAAATCTGCACAGTTTGAAGCAAGTCGGGGGGGTTAAGAGACTTGCCCAAACTGCGCGGCGCGGCAAAGCGGAGATTAATTTAGTTTATTATCTCTCCAGTATTCGCGTATTAGGTTTTTAGTCTCATTTGGCAATGGAACATATCCCAATTTTATCAACATGTCGTCGCCTTTGCTAAAAGCCCAGTTAAAAAACGTAACTATTTTTTTATTTGTATCGGGCTTGTCGGTCGGCAGAAGGATAAATGTAGCCGCCACGATAGGATAAGCGTTATCGCCTTCTTGTAAAACCAAAAGCTGATAAAAGTTATCCGCTTTGTTCCATTTTGCTCCTTTGGCTGCCGCTTTAAAGTTATCATCGTTCGGACTTACCCATTTGCCGCTTTTAGTCGTAAGCGTTGCACGCTGGAGATTGTTTTTGAGCGCGTAAGCGTTTTCAAGATATCCGATGGAGTTTGGCGTCTGCGCTATCATGGACGTAACGCCCTCGTTGCCTTTAGCGGCGATTCCGACAGCCCAATCTATCGCTTTTCCTACGCCAAAACTATCTTTCCACTCTTTACTGACTCCTGCTAAGAAGCTTGTGAAATTAAATGTCGTACCCGAACCGTCGCTTCGTCTTACAACCGTGATGTCGGCGTTTGGAAGTTTTAGATTTGGATTGTCTTTGGCGATTTTGGCATCATTCCATTTTTTGATTTTGCCAAGATAAATATCAGCCGCTACCTCATTTCTTAGTCTTAGCTCACCGTCTTTTATGCCGTCTATATTGTAAGCCAACACTATAGAGCCGATGAGAGAGGGAAACTGCAATAAATTTGCACCGCTTAAATCTTCATTTTTAAGAGGTTCGTCGGTCGCGCCGAAGTCAACAACTCTTGAAGTTATCTGTTTGATTCCTCCGCCGGAACCTATGGATTGGTAATTTATCTCATTGCCGCTCTCCTGCCCGTACGAATATGCCCAGCCAAAATAAGCAGGCGCCGGAAATGACGCTCCTGCGCCATTGATTTTGTCCGCCGCGATTAAGCCTGCGGAACATAGCAGTAAAACTGCGATACTCTTTTTTAACATTTGTGCCTCCTAATAAAGGTTTTTATGCGGGAAGTATACGGGTTTTTGATTGCAGAAAGGTTACGATTATGTCGCAAAATAAAGTAAATTAAATATTAATATTTAAATCCTGTTACAAAGGATGACACGCTTTAACCTCTTCAACGACACACGAAGCTATGCCATTATAAATCCTATTACAAAGGATAACACTGAAACTCATTCATTTTCGTGTTTGGGGCATATTATTATAAATCCTATTACAAAGGATAACACTATCTTCTGATTTTGATCTATGATGTTGTTCGCAACATTATAAATCCTATTACAAAGAATAACACACAGAGCGAATGCTTAAAGAATCGCAAAATTTATCATTATAAATCCTATTACAAAGGATAACACACGTGCTTTTAAGGTATAGTGTACTACACTTACAAATTATAAATCCTATTACAAAGGATAACACTTTGGATTTTTTACTCTGCTTGCTTCGTATTGCGTATTATAAATCCTATTACGAAAAATAATACTCTTTACCATATCATAGTAAGTTACATTTATTTATTCTAACCCCTATTATGGAGGGTATTACTTCGTTTTGTCTCAAAACAAATTCATGTTATAAATCTTGTATATGAAAGAAAATACATTTGGATATACTCTGTATTACTCCATAACATTTGGCACTCCGGATTTGTTTCTAAAAGGTATTGCACAGGAGATTTCATAAATAAACTATGATTTGGTATTTTGGTATTATAAAGGATAAGCCAATCAGCCATCTTTTCATTAAATAAATCTATATCAGTAAAAAGCAAATCATCATTATAATCTACAAATTGTTCTTGCAGAGTTCTATTAAATCTCTCGTTATGAGCATTCATCTTAGGGCTTCTTGGATATGTAAAGTAGCGAGTCAGCCTTTTTTCTTGCAAGAGTGTATCAAACTCTTTTTTGAACTCTGTGCCATTATCCGAAGGAATAGCAAATTGATTGGCATTACTTTGGTTACTATCATAAAGCAATCCATCAATTAACGTAGCTAAGACTCTTGAAGTGTATTGTGTGTTTTTGGTTGGTATTGCTACGGCAAATGCAATTCTTGAATTTGGGTCTATCATTGTCATTATATATCTTCTAATACCAAGAAATACTCGCTCAATTGTATCAACTGCCCACATATGCAAAGGTTTGGTTTTTAATCCTTTCGGCTTACGGTTTTTAAACTCTCTTATTTTTGGTTTAACTGCACTTTTTGAGTTTATACGATAAGGAAACATTCTCATCTTGTCTTTATCTTTACTTATAATTCTACCTATAGTTGATTTTGACGGAAGAGTTAGATTGCTATCTATGCGCCACTTCTTTAAAAGTATATGCAGCTTTACTTTTCCAATGTTTGGATACTCTTTTCTTAATCTTCCAATCTCTTCAATAATAGCTTTAGGAGTTTTTGATTCTCTTTTGTGAATTGGTTTAGTTGATTTTAGAGAGTTTATCTCATTCTTATCTCTTTTAAGAGTAGCTTTCCATCTATATAATGTTCTTTTGCTTGCTTCAAATGCATCCATAGTAGCACTCAGTCCATACTTATCTAAAAACTTAAGTATTTTATATCTATTTGTTGCTCCTTTTGTTTTTATAGTAAAAAGATAGCTAAATCTTCTAAATTGAGAATATCCTTTTATTCCATTGAAAAGATAATCTGTTTGCATTTGGTACTTCTTTGAATTAGATAAATTATTTATCCAAAGAGTGCCAAATGTGTTTGAAGTTGTGCAATTAATTAAATTGTTATGAGAATAAGATAACAAAAATTTAAGCTAAGAACATCTATAATTACAAAAAATAAAGGAAAATTTTATGCAACATAAAATTTTAACGGCATTTTTTCATCTGCCCACAGATAAGATTTATACATATTCATTATCTGAACTTTTTAATTCAGCCATATATTCGCTATTGCCTGATGAGCGTCACGGCGGTGTTGTAAATCAGAAAAACAAGAAAAGATATTCCGATTTTGTTTACAATGTCGTAAAAATTAAAAACAAACTCAAATTTAATTTTTCCAGCTTGGTAGACCAAGACTATAAAATATTAACAGAGGCGATTTTGGAAAACAGGTTCAAACTCGGAGATATTCATGTCAGCAAAACTTCTGTCTCCATGGAAAATAACAGCGTTAATATTGATGAGCCGATTTTTATAAAAGGTATCGTATCGCTAAATAAAAGAGACGGCAAAAAAAGGGTTTTTAAGGATATCAGAGATGATGATTTTATGAGCAGGCTGGAACTTAACCTATTTGCAAAAACTTCCGCTCTTATTGGACGCAGACATGACTTTATGCCTAAATTTGAGATAGCGCTGCTTGGCAGAAGCCATGTGATATTTTACAAACAGATTGGCTATCTTGCACATGATGTGACTTTGAGGGCTGCGCTTGATGAAACAAGCGCTAATGTACTGTTCCATGCGGGCATTGGCTCTTGCAATGCCAAAGG
>JAIRNE010000026.1 GCA_031258205.1 Campylobacteraceae bacterium | reverse complement strand
ATCTTTGAGTTAAAAAAACAGATTTATTTTACGCTGCCGGTGGCTATTGAGAGTTGGAAACGCCCTGTCCCATACCGAACCAGGAAGCTAAGCAACTCATCGCCGATGATACTGCTCTTTACTAGAGTGGGAATGTAGGTCGCTGCCGGCTTCGTAAAAGTATTCTCTGCTTCTTAAATTTTTTTCAATTTTATTTCTTTTATATTTTTTTATTTTTAAACTTCTAATTTTTTTAAACTATTTTAAATTGTATCTGTTTTTTATGGATGGATTATTTTTTAAGCTGATATTATAATAATTATCTTTATAATTCTTTTTACTAAAACAAAAAAGGATATAGCATGTTTATTAGAAATATCATTATGCGAGTTAGTTTTATTGCAACAGTAGCTATTTTTTTAATTGGATGCACTTCTTACTACAATCCACAAGCGGACGAGCAGACTACAGTTGCTAAAGCTCAGGAAATTAGAGTAGGAATGAGTTCTGCTGAAGTTATTGAGGTTATGGGTTCTCCAAATATTATCTCAACCGATGAGGAACGACGGGAAGTTTGGGTTTATGATAAAATCTCAACTCAACAAGTATCTACAAATTCTTATGGAACTCTCATATTTTTTGGCGGCAGCAGCAAAAGTTCCGCTAAATCCCAAAGGACGCTTACCATAATTATCAAATTTGACAACAACAACAAAGTAAGAGATGTTGCATATCATACATCAAGTTTTTAATATATAGAACAGAGAGGTCAAATGAAAAATTATATGAGTATATTAATAGCAATATATATAATGTTATTTTTGACTGGCTGTGCGACTAATTCCATGGAAATGATGACACTTTCTGAGTCAAGCGCACAAGAGAGGCAGCTTCAAACAAGAAGTTTTGATACTGCTAATGAAACTAATGTATTATCAGCAAGCACTGCTACATTACAAGATTTGGGTTTTAATATTGATGAAATTGATAGACAATTCGGTTTAATTACATGTTCAAAAGTGAGAGATGCAAAGCAAATAGATCAGCAAGTTATCGGCTTGCTGTTTGCGATTTTTGATAGAGGAGTAATGCTGATGAATGCCGATGATAAGCAAACCATTAGAGCAACAGTTGTAACCACGCCAAGAGATGCGCAAAATAAAATCAATGTAAGATTAAACATAATGAGAATTGTAACCAATAAACGTGGTTCTTCAAGGATTGAAACAATAAATGATTCTGAAATCTATAATGAGTTTTTTGACAGACTATCAAAAGCAATTTTCTTGGAAGGAAACAATATATGAAAAATTATCTTAAGTTACTTAGTATAGTAATAATACCAATTGTATTTTTCGGTTGCGTGACAGATTCAAAACAGTTGATTTTAGACAATGTACAACAAGTAGAGGTAAGAAGCTATCAAACAAAATCATACGAACAATCTAAGCTGACAGTGTCAAGAGCAGTTATATCCGCTTTGCAGGATTTGGGTTTTATAGCTGATAAAGTAGATATGGATACGGGTACGGTAACGGCAACTAAATTGGGAAATAATGCGGCAATGAAAATAACAGTTATCGTCAGAGAAATAGGAAATCTGACAAGAGTAAGAACAAATGCTCAGTTTTCTTCAATAAATCAAACACCAAAAGCAGTAGATGATCCTAAAACGTATGAAGCATTTTTTGTAGCTTTGGATAGAGCAATATTTCTTGAAAAAGAAGGATTATAGTTTTCTATTGCTCAGCTATTTATACATTTCTACTTAAATAATAAGTGGGAATGTAGGTCGCTGCCGGCTTCGTAAAAGTATTTCTTTCTTTATCTCTAATCCAATCATATTTTTATTCACTGTATTCTTTATCTTCAATAATTTTATCTATATGCTTTGAAATTTTTTTCATTTCGCTTTTAAACTCTTGTGAAAATTCATCATGTATGTCAATATATCTTAATTTTATGCAGTCTAATTTTTCAAAATCCTGCGATTCATGTATAATTTTCAAACTTACAGAATAATCCGTCTTGATAAAACAAGCGACAATATTACAGTCTGCATGCATGTTGTCACCATTATAAAACTTCAATTTATGCCGACTGTTCACTATTTTTTTATAACATATTTTTTATGCTATTTATGCTACACTATAGCGGTTTTAAGGAGTGGGCAATGAGAAAGTTTAGCAGAAAGTTTAGCGTTTTTTTGGTTGGTGCGGCGGTATTTATAAATTTAGCATATGCCGATAATTCCACAGAGAGGATAAAAAATAGAGGCGTACTAATAGCGGGTATCAATACGGATGTGGAAAAATTCGGCTACAAAAATCCCCAGACGAATATCATAGACGGTTTTGAGATAGATATGGTAAGGGCGATAGCGAAAAAGATTTTGGGCAATGAGAGCAAGATAGAGTTAGTGCCTATTACGCCGCGCTCAAGAGAGTATCTGCTCTACAGCGGCAAATTAGATATTGTCGCCGCGACTTTCACGATAACCGACGAAAGAAAAAAATATTATAATTTTTCATCTCCTTATTATGCTGACGGCTTGGCTTTGATGGTAAGAAAAGGCTCAAATATAAAATCGCTCAAAGATTTAAACGGTAAAAGTATCGGCACGGCTTACAGTGCGACGTCAAGGGGCGTTTTGCGCGATATTGCCGCTAAAAGCGGTATGAAGTTCAAATTTTTTGCCTTTAGCTCATATTCTGAGATAAATTCTGCGCTTGCTTTTGAGTCTGTGGACTGTTTCGCCGCCGATAGATCTATACTCGCTCAATACGCGAATAATAATACGGTGATTTTGGACGACATGCTCTCTGTTGAAAATTACGGCATAGCTTCTCTAAAAAGCGATACCGAACTTGGAAAAATTGTAAATGAAGTCGTAAACGGGCTTAAAAGTTCGGGCGAATTGGACAAAATGGCACAAAAATGGGGACTTAAAAATTAAAGCGGCGTTAAATATCCGCTGATATTTGCAAAATTTGATTAATGCGGCTTAGAGCATTACGAAAAGTTACAAAAAAATAATAAATATAGATACATTTTAAAGTATTTACGCAAATAGCGGCAGAAATATTGCTTTATTTTCAAAACTCTAATATAATGCGTGCAAATTTTTTCATAAAGGAGCGCAAATGGTAATAAATCTTGAAAATAGAACGCCGCACGAATTAAGAAATTTATTAGACCAAGTTAAAATTTCAGATTTATCGTTTGACGAAAAAAAAAGGATAATTGAAGAGATACAAGCACGGCTTACCGGTGCGCAAACCATCAGACAATCCCAAATCCTAAGAGACATAGACGAAGGTCAAGGCGATATGAATGACATCGGCGGCGAATAAAAGCCGCTGAGTTTATTTTAAAATATTCCTTTCTTATAATGAAATACTATGAACTGCTAAAATGTGCCGAATTTTTACAAGATTTTAAACATATCAACTCCATTTTAAGAGTAGAAGACAGCACGCTAAAGATTGATTTTCAGGGATTGACGATTTATGCCAATCTCAAAAGAGGAGAGAGTTCGCTTTTTATGCGCCGCCGCTTTATCAGCGCGAAACGATATCAAGCTCCGTTTGATGCCGTGCTGGCAAAAAGATTTACAAATGCCAACGTGGAAAGTTTAAGCGTAAGTCCAAACGACCGCGTATTAACAATAAAAGTCCGACAAAAAAACAGTTACAAAACGACCGCTTCGGCGCTTGTTTTGGAATTCACGGGCAAAAATACAAACGCTGTTATTTTAAATGAAGACGAGAATGTAGCGGAAGCGTTACGGCATATAGACGAAAGCGTTTCATACAGAACGGTCAAAGTCGGCGAGAAATTAGCCTCATTGCCGCCGTTTAGCATAAAAGAACAACGCTCGGATATACAAGACGTAGAGGCTTTTTTGTACGCTTCATATGAAAAAAGATTAAATCATGAATTGAAAAGTTTCAAAGCCGCCAAATCGGCTATATTGCAAAAAAAGATAGAAAAGTTTCAAAATCTGCTTGATAATTTAGGAAGCGAAGAAGAGTTGTTGAAAAAAGCGGGCAAAGAGAGTAAAAAAGCTGACTTGCTGATGATGTACAGACACTCTTTAAAAGACTACGCTAAAGAGTGCGAGTTAAAAGACGCAGACGGAAAAAGTTATAAAATTACTATCCAAACTACAGTGCAAGAGAGTATAGACGAGCTTTTTAGTATTTCAAAAAGATTAAAACAAAAAGCCAAATCGCTCCATAAAGAGCGTGAAAATTTGACTGAGAAGCTTAAATTTGCAAACTGTTTTTTAAATGCGCTCATGGAAGCTAAAAGCAAGGAAGAGGCGGCGATACTGCTGCCAAAAAGAAATGCGGCAAATAAAAAAGAGGAGAAACAAGAGGGATTTAGCGTGTTTTTTGTGGAGGGCTGCAAAGTGATGGCGGGCAAAAATGAGCGCGGCAACGAACAGCTTTTAAAATCAGCCAAAAAAAACGATATTTGGTTTCATATAAAAGATATGCCCTCATCGCATGTTATATTAAAGACCGACAAAACCGCCGTCTCGCAGAATCTGCTTGAGTTTTGCGCGAAACTTTGCGTAAATTTCAGCGTTTTTGGCGCGGGGGTATATGAAGTGGACTATACCCAAAGGCGCAATGTAAAAATTATAAGCGGCGCACATGTAACATATACCGATTTTAAAACTATCTCTATTATTAAACCGCAAAATACTCTTTAGGGAAAACTCAAGCGCAAGTTTGATATGATAACTCTTTAAAAAGGATATGAAAAATGAATATTAACGATTTTGCGCACAGCGAACGATTCGTTACGGGATTGGCTCTGCTTGCCGCCGCTTTATTTATAGTTTGGCTTGATTTTGCCTTTTTAACGTGGGCGATACTTGGCGCGATACTTGGCGTAGCTATGTACGAGACGGTAAAAATGTTAAAGATTGAAGAACCTTTGATGATATATATTTTTGCCGCCGCCGCTTGGATATTGGCGTATTTCTGCGCGCAGCCGCAAATACTTGTTTTTGGGATTTTGGTATTAGCCGTAAGCTCCATGGTATTTAGAAACAGCGTAGATTATAAATCTCTGTTTCCGCTTCTTTATCCGCTCGCGCCAATGCTTTTTGTGCTCTCTTTGCCTCAGGATTTTGGCATGAAATATCTTGTATGGCTTATATTTATTGTAGGCATTACCGACACAGCGGCGTTTTACGCGGGTAAGACTATAGGTTCTACACCATTTTCGCCCATATCTCCGAAAAAGACATGGGAAGGAGTTTACTCCGGATTAGTCGCGGGCGCAATAATCGGCGTGATAGTAGGAATCGTCATAGGCGTCAGCTTCTTTACCGCGCTTTTTATATCTTTGCTTGTTTCAGCCGCCTCTATTTTTGGAGATCTGTTTGAAAGTTATCTGAAAAGAAACGCTGGAGTAAAAGACAGCGGCAATATACTCCCAGGTCATGGCGGAATGCTTGATAGAGCCGACGGATACCTCTTTGGCGCGGTTGTAATGGCGATACTTTTAAATTTATTTTCTATCGCAACTCCTGCAGTAGAGATATTGGACGCTTTGAAAACTATTTAATAATGGTAATTTTAGGCTCTACAGGCTCTATCGGGCGCAATACGCTTTTTATCGCCAAAAAGTTCAATCTCAAAGTAAACGCTCTGTGCGCTAACAAAAACAGCGAATTATTAAACAGGCAAATAGAAGAGTTTTCGCCCGAATTTGTGGCGCTTGGCGACGAGACAAAAGCAAAAGAGATAAATCATCCGCGCGTTTTTGCGGGAGCTAACGGCATTTTGGAGATGATAGACGCCGCGCACAAAAAAGATGCTATTTTGGTAAACGCTCTTGTCGGTTTTTCAGGACTTCGCCCGACTGTAAAGGCTATTAAAAGAGGCTATAAAGTCGCGCTTGCAAATAAAGAGTCGTTAGTCGCAGCCGGAGAATTTTTGGATATTTCGCGCATACATCCGATAGACAGCGAACATTTTGGTCTTTGGTATCTTTTGGGCGACAAAAAACCGACAAAACTCATTTTAACCGCAAGCGGAGGAGCTTTTCGCGATACGCCTTTAAAAAAATTAAACAGCGTCAGCTTAAATGAAGCGTTAAACCACCCCAATTGGCAAATGGGTCAAAAGATAACGATAGACAGCGCGACTATGGTCAATAAACTATTTGAAGTTTTAGAGGCGCGCTGGCTTTTTGATTTTCAAAATATAGATGCGATAATAGAAACAAAGTCAATAATTCACGCATTTATAGAATTTGCGGACGGCAGTACAACGGCGCATTTGGCAAATGCAGATATGAAACTGCCCATCGCTTTCGCGCTTTTGGGCGAAATTAACGAGCCGATACTCCCCTCTGTAAATCTTTCGCAGATAAAAAATATAGAGTTTCGGGATATAGATTTGAAGCGTTATCCTGTATGGCAGCTTCGTGAAAAACTGCTTGAAAAACCATATTTGGGGGCAGTGTTGAATGCCGCCAATGAAGCCGCCGTCAAACTTTTTTTGGAAGGTAAAATAGCCTTTACCGATATATCCTCTTATATCCTAAAGGCTGTAAAAGAGTTTGAAAATGTGCGCGTACAAAGCCTTGACGAAGTATATTTTATAGATAAAGAGGCGAGGGCATTTTGCGCAAAAATTTGATATTATCCATTTTAAAAAAAGGTGAGAGTAAGTGAGAAGACGATTACGAATAACGAGTATTAGAGCGTTAAATCTTATAAAAGAGTTTATACAGTTTGAGAGTTTTGGCGGCATATTGTTGTTGTTTACGACCATTTTAGCGTTAATTGCGGCAAATATAGACGGAGTGAGCGATATATATTACAGATTTTGGCAAAGTTCATTCGGAGTGGTTTTCGGCGAATTTAGCGCATCTTTGACAATGCAAAAGTGGGTGAATGACGTGCTGATGGCTCTGTTTTTTCTATCCATAGGGCTTGAGATAAAAAAAGAGATGCTAATAGGCAATCTTGCATCCGTCAAAAAGGCGGCGTTTCCTATCGTTGCGGCATTTGGAGGCATGATAATACCCATTTGTATATATTTTAGCCTGAATATCGGCGGAGAGTACGTACATGGTTTTGGCATACCAATGGCTACGGATATAGCGTTCGCGCTTGGCATTTTAATGCTGCTTGGAAAAAGAGTGCCGTTAGAGTTAAAAATCTTTTTGGTAACTTTAGCTGTTGTTGACGATTTGGGCGCGATAGCGGTTATAGCTCTGTTTTATTCAAGCGGCGTGGCATTTGGCTATTTGGCATTAGCAGCCGCAGCGATATTGGTACTGTTTGTGCTCAATAAATACGGCGTTAAAAATATCTTCGTTTATCTCTTTATCGGCGTATTTTTGTGGTATTTTATTCATCACAGCGGCATACATGCTACGATAGCCGGAGTGCTTCTTGCGTTTACGATACCTCTAAAAACAGATAATATGGCACGAAGTCCGCTTATAAGGCTGGAGCATACTCTAAATCCTTTGAGCGCTTACTTTATAATGCCGATATTTGCATTTGCAAATGCCGGTATTACAATCGGCGGAAAATTTGAGTTAAATAATGTTACTCTTGGTATCATGTTGGGACTTATTATCGGTAAACCTGTGGGCATTTTTCTCTTTACCCTGCTTTGCGAAAAATTTAAAGTGGCGAAAAAACCCGACTCTCTTTCATGGGCTCATATATTGGGAGCCGGATTTTTGGGCGGTATTGGGTTTACAATGTCTATTTTTATCGCTACGCTTACGTTTGAAGGCGCGCTTTTGGAAGAAGCGAAGCTCACGATTATGCTAAGTTCGCTTTTGGCGACCGTTATAGGCGTACTATTTTTTAAGCTGTTTTTATTTAAAGCCAAATAGTTATTCTCAATTTAAAACGGCAAATTTATCTGTTTCGTAAAGTAACATAAAAGAGTTCTTTTAGCGGATTTGCAGCCGTTTAATACTCTTTTTTGTCAACTAAATTTATAATAATCGTCCATATAAATTAATATTGAGGAGAGTACATGAAGGTTTTTTTGAAAGTTTTATTGGGAATCATTATTGCTATGAGCGCATCAAATGCGGCTGAATATACTATCAAAGTCTCGCACGTTGTCAATGCTAACACTCCAAAAGGTAAAGCGGCTGACTTTTTTGCCAAAAGAGTTGGGGAGTTAACGGAGGGCAAAGTAAAAGTTGAAGTTTTTCCAAGCGCGCAGTTGTCTAAAGACGAAGACGTTTTAAGAGCGCTTCAGATGGGAAATGTGCAAGTCGCTATGCCAAGCCTTTCTGTTTTTACAAGAATAACGCCTGAAATGCAGCTTTTTGATTTGCCGTTTATTTTTAGAGATAAAGAGCATTTGTATAAAGTTATGGACGGCAGTGTCGGCGGTAAATTAAAACAAAAAGTGGAGAGCAAAGGGTTTATCGCTATGGAGTATTGGGATGCGGGCTTTAAAAATTTCTCATCAAGCAAAAAAGCTATTATAGAACCAACCGACGCTAAAGGGCAAAAATTTCGCTCAATGAGTTCAAAAGTGCTTGAAGCGCAGTTTAAAGCTATAGGCGGCAATCCGCAGATTCTGCCTTTTTCAGAGGTTTACTCCGCTTTACAGCAAGGCGTTGTTGATGCGGCTGAAAATCCGTATGCAAACTTTTATAACTCAAAATTTCATGAAGTCCAATCAAGCTATACTATAAGCGATCACGGATATTTGGGATATCTTGTGATTTTAAGCAAAAAGTTTTGGGACAAGTTTCCTGATGATTTGAAGCCATTAATTACGCAAGCTATGAGAGAGGCTACCATTTACGAGCGCGAAGAAGCGGCAAAAGATGATGAGAGAATTTTGGGGCTTTTAAAAGAGTATGAAGCTAACTCAAAAGGTAAGTTAAAAATTTATACCCTGACAGAAGAGCAAAAAGCTAAATGGAGAGAGGTCATGCAGCCTGTCTATAAAGAATTTTACGGCGTTATCGGCGAAGATTTGATAAAAGAGGCGATAAACACAAAATAATGACGCCAAAAAAGCTTTAGCGGTTTTAAAATAGGCGCAAAGTTTATTTCAAACTTTTGCGCCTTAACTTTTTCAAAGGTATTTCATGTTTAAAAAAGCATTTGATTTCGTAGATAACATTGTGGTTACTATGAATAAAACTATCGCCGTTGGCGGCATGGCTTTAGGCGTTTTACTGGCATTTATCAATGTTGTACTGCGATACGTGTTTGATGGAGGATTATCATGGGCGGGGGAGATGACAAACTATCTTTTCATCTGGTCTGCGCTTTTTGGAGCGGCATATGGTTTCAAAAAGGGCATACACATCTCCGTTACGATATTGCTGCATCTCTTTCCCGTTAAAATCGCAAAGTTGTTCGTCATATTTTCAAGCGCATTTTCATGCCTGTTTTTGCTGTTTATGGCGTATTATGGGGGAGAGATTTTACTGCTTACGGCGAGTTTTGGCGAGACGAGCCCAGATTTATGGAATCTGCCGATATGGATACCTATGATAGTTCTTCCGCTCTCATTTGCCGCCGCGTCATTTAGAGCCGGCGAAAAAGTGTATGAGTTCGCAAAAACGCCTGCCGATGAGATACTAAAAACAAGCGAAGACGAGTTGGTGCACGACTCTGCCGTGAAAGAGTGATACTATGATGATACTTACGTTAATGGTTTTGTTGTTTGCTTTAATGCTTGTCGGCGTTCCCGTGTCTGTTGCGCTTGGCGCAAGTACGATGATAACGGCTCTCGCATTTACCGATTTGGACGCTATGGGTCTTACAATGCATGTATTTGACGGACTTAACACATATACGCTGATGGCTATACCGATGTTTATTTTGGCAGGTTCGTTTCTCTCCAAAGGAAGTGCGGCGCAGAGGATAGTGAATTTTGCCAAATCGCTCGTTGGACATCTTCCCGGCGGTCTTCCAATATCGGCGATATTCGCTTGTACCGTATTTGCGGCTGTGAGCGGTTCGTCTCCTGCGACTGTTGTCGCTATAGGCTCTGTCATGTACGGCGCGATAAAAGAGGCTGGATATCCTGCCAAATACGCTATAGGAACGATTGCCACAAGCGGAAGTTTGGGCATATTGATACCGCCGTCCGTTGTCTTTATAGTTTACGGCGTAACGGCAGACGAGTCAATAGGAAAACTGTTTATAGCGGGTATAATTCCGGGTATTATGCTAAGCCTCATGCTGATGGCGTTTGCCTTTTTCGGAGCGAAAAAACTTGGCTTCAAAGGAACTAAACCGTTAAGTTTTAAAGAGATATTTAAAGCTTTTATAGACGCTTTTTGGGCGTTGTTGATTATCGTGATAGTCATAGGCGGCATATACGGCGGCATATTTACGCCCACAGAAGCGGGAGCCGTGTGCGCTGTTTACGCTTTTATAGTCTCATTTTTTATATACAAAGATATTAAATTAAAAGACGTTTATAAGATAGTTTTAGACTCTGCCATGACAACGTCCATGATATTTTTTATTATCGCTAACGCTATGATTTTTGCACACTTTTTAACCGACCAGACGATTCCTCATCAGATAACGCAGATGATTTTAAACGCCAATGTCGGACCTGTTACATTTTTAATTATCGTCAATATACTGCTTCTTATCATGGGGCAATTCATGGAGCCTTCGTCCGTTGTCATGATAACTACTCCGCTGCTGCTTCCTATCGCCATTGCGCTTGGTATTGACCCTGTGCATCTTGGCGTCATTATGATAGTTAATATGGAGATAGGCATGATAACGCCGCCCGTAGGACTCAATCTCTTTGTCGCAAGCGCGATAACGGGACTTAGTTTAAAAGATGTTGTGGTGGCATCCTTGCCATGGGCTGTTACGATATTTATAGGGCTTATGTTAATCACCTATATACCAAGCATCTCTTTATGGCTTCCGACAGCGCTTGGTTTTTAGACAGGTTGTCGGCGGATTGTTTTAACTTGTGGCGAAGGAGTTATTCCTTTGCCGTTTATTATTAATACAATTTAAAAACACTACTATTTCTTATTTTTTTGTTACAAAAAGTAACATCATTCAACTAAAAAGTGTTTTTTTGAAACTATGTCATATGGAAGTCGTTTCTTTTATCTATAATAATCCGTTTTAAGCAGTAAAAATTTTTAAGCTTGTAAAGGAGCGGATTTGATGAAAAAAAGAAAAAAATGGAGTGATTACACGCTTAAAAGTTTAGTTTTTTGGGTGCTTGTAGGTATCAGTGCGGGCGTATTGTGCGGATATTTTTTAACCGATAGACAAGAAAGCGGCATAAGCGCTCTCAAAAATTCAAACAATAGCGCTTTAATCGCGGTAACGCTGCCAAAAGAGTCTCAAAAAAATGTGAAGCTCTCCTTGGCTAAGGGTTCAACGGGCAGTATCAGCGATACAATAGACCACAAAAACGGCACTTACAGCGCCATCATAACATCCGAAGATGCAGGCAATGCAACCGTAACGTATGCTTACAATTTCAAACCTCGCACAAATCTTGAAAAAATCATCTACTCTACACATGAAAGCGTCCAAGAAGATGGACTTTACAGGGTCGCAAGCGAAGCGAAACTTCACATAGTTTTTGGTCAAAACGGCAATATTGAAAACTTTGGGACGAACAGCGCGCAAAGCGGTTATTCGCACCATACTACCGACGCTTTTGGTGTCGGCGTAGAGGTTAAAAAAGGCATAGATTTATTTATCTGGGTGTTAAAACTTTTAGTCGGACCGATTATATTTTTGACGATAATTTTAGGCATTATCGGGCTTGAAAGTCTGAAAAAAGTCGGCTCCATCGGACTTAAAGCGTTTATATATTTTGAAATTGTAAGCACATTCGCTTTGGCTATCGGCATACTTTTCGGCAATTTTTTCTCTCCGGGCGTTGGCATGGATATAGACATGAATGCGCTTGATACTATAAATATAGCGGCGGCAGGCGGTGAGGTAAGCATTTGGGCTGAGGTAAAAATGATACTTAAAAACGCAATGCCCGTTTATTATATGGCAGATGAAAACGGCTGGTTTAGTTTTATGCAAAACGGCGCGCTTGTTAAAGGGTGGATTATCCCGGATCCTATACACCCGTTTACAGAAGGCAAAACGCTGCAAGTTTTGGTAATGGCTCTTACGCTCGCCATACTTATATCTACATTTGCAGGGAAGCTTAGGAAGAAAATATTAAAACCGATGGAGAAGGCGCAAGACTTTTTCTTTTTTATTTTGAAGGTTTTAATGTGGTTCAGCCCTGTTGCCGCTTTTTGCGCAATGTCGTTTTTGATAGGAAAGTTCGGCATAGATACTATCATCAATATGGGTGAATTGCTGTTAGTAATGCTTGTTTCATGTCTGGTATTTATATTTGTGATTCTTGGGGCTATTATGCACATTTTCTTTAAGATTAATATCTTTAAGTTTATGTACTATATCCACAAAGAGGTTCTTGTGGTGTTTGCAACCTCTTCAAGCGAAAGCGCATTGGGACCGCTGATGAAACGATTGGAGCAAGCCGGTATCAATAGGGGCGTAACGGGGCTTGTCATACCAACAGGATACTCGTTCAATCTTGATTGTACCAATATATATTTGGCGCTTTCTATTATCTTTTTGTCGCAGGCAACAGGCGTTAATCTCACGCTGTTTCAACAGTTAACGATTTTAGTGATTTTGATGCTCACATCCAAAGGCGCGGTAGGCGTTACTGGGTCTGGATTTATCGTGCTTGCGGGAACTTTGCAGGCGGTAAACTGTGGTATTGAGCCCGCGGCTGTGGCGATACTTTTGGGCGTGGATAAATTTATGAGCGAAATGAGAGCCGTAGGCAATCTTTGTGGAAATGCCGTTGCGGCAGTTATTGTCGGTGCATGGGATAAACAGATAGAGATGAAAAAATTTAAGCGCACATTAGATAACCCGGACAGCGTCCATAGTATTTTATAAATATTTTGCGGCAGGTTTGAGCGGTTCGCGCTCAAACCTGCCGTATTTACTTAGCATTCAAAAATCTATTAAGCAGTATCAGTTCATCAGCCCTGTTTGGTTCTCTGCCGCTTGAAAAGGGAGTATTCCTCGCAATGACGGAATGGTTGTCATTGCAAGTAAACCCGCCGCTTTTCAAATCGCGCATGACGCTCCCCCCTCCGTAATGCCAAGCGACCAGCGGGAGCGCGGCAATCCATTTCTTACATTGTTGTAGAAAATGCCTGCCATTTTTGTCATTGCAAAAAAACAAACCGTTTCTTTCCAAATCACACACGACATTCTTAGAAACAAACCGTCGCCCTCTGTCATTGCGAGCGACCAGCGGGAGCGCGGCAATCCAGCAACGCGAAGCGTTTATATCGCAAGACAAACTAAAACAAAATAATTTGAAAGATTGTATCAAATAACTTTATACCACCTCT
>JAIRNE010000011.1 GCA_031258205.1 Campylobacteraceae bacterium | reverse complement strand
ACACCTATGATACCTTCCAAAAATGCTTCCATCACATTTTGCGCGCCGCCGGGAACCAGCTGCATAGATGAAGTAGCGGCTTTAGCGATAACTAAGATAATAACCGCAACGATAAGCATCTGCGATAGAACAAGCCAAGTGTGATTATCGGATAAGAGACCGGTAAATAGAAAAAGTTCAGACATTTTTAGCCCTATTTTTAATTTGAGTGAATGATTATAGCAGTCAAAGAATTAAGATTTTATGAATTTCCCCGCCCTGCGCGTGATTTTTGAAAAGCTTCATCTGCATAGCCGCTTATTTTTGGGCTATTTACTGCGGCGTGCAATCTCTTTTGTGCCGAAATGTTTGTTTCAAAAAGCGTGTCATGCCGCAATTGATAATGAATAAAACAGTTGGATATTTTTATCTGCTGCGAAGCTCTGGATTATCGTCAAAGTCCGACACCCGTATTATATGTATGAATAATTTTAAAATTTTTAGTATTTTGGATTGCCGTGCTCCCGTTGGTCGCTCGCAATGGCATACCATCCGTTATTGCAGATTTGACCCACAATCCACGCACTCCTCCGTAATGCCAAGAAGTGAAACGACGAAGCAATCTATATAAAGAATAAAACGGTTGATATTTTTATCCGCTGCATGAGTTGTAGTTTAATCCGACAAAAACGCCTTAGAGTTGCCAAACCAAGAATAGATTTAAGGTTTTTTAGTTTGGCGGAACAAGAAATAGACATTTTTGGCAATCTGCAAACGCCGCCGCTTTATCACTCAAGAAATGACAAAACGCGGCGCAAAGAGATTATCAGGCAGATTTTATACGTAAAACTCCTGCATTTGTGTTACTCGTTTGGCTTGAGCAGTTTTTTAAGCGTATCCAAATCTTTTTCAAAATTTAGATTTTCATCTTTGTATAACTCTATCCAATCAAAAGGCGTTTTTTCATTACTGTCTTTAATATCCTTATCAGCGCCATTATCCAAAAGGAGTTTTACAAATTTAGCGTCTGCATAGCGCGCGGCATAATGAAGAGCGGAAACGTTTCTTACTTGAATGTTATATCCGCATCTACCTTCAGGCACATAATATGTAGGAGCATTTACATCTATACCGTTATCCAAAAGCGTTTTTGCCGTATCGTATAAATTAAATTGCGCCGCGTACATGAGGGCGGTTTTGCCAAAAACATTTGTTGTATTTATATCGGCTCCTTTTTTTAACAGCAATTTGACCAATTCGGGATATCTTAACGAAAAAAACAGCGTAGGCTCGTCTATTTCCGTGTGATTATATTCATTCACAGGCTTTATCCAATCTCCCGTAAGCATCTTTTCTATATCGCCGACACTTTTTCCAAGCAGAAGCGATTTTCTTAGATAATCATACGATTTTGGATTGATACTATAACCATGTGCGTTAAAATAAGCGCTCAACAGTTCTACAAAACTGCGCGAAGCAAGCTCTTTGGCACTCTTGTCATTGATGCCGAACTCTTTTTTGTAGTATTTCGCCAAATCATTATAAGCGCCGTCTTTAGAGTCCAGATATCTTTTATATACTTCATAATTCCAAAGCCCTTCGTACCCCCATTGTTCAATCAACTGCAAAGTAAAATCTATATTCTCATCGCGATACGGATAAAGACTCTCTTTCCATGGCACATGAATGATTTTATTTAAAACGCTTGGTATTCTATTGTGCAATATCTCACCCAGCGAGTCCAAAGTTCCGCCGCATCCATCGCTACTTCCCGTCATATTTAAAAGTACGGCGTTAAGTTTTGTAAAATTTTCAGACGCCAGCAGGGCATTATCTCTCTTTTGTTCCATGACAATAACGCAGACCGCTTCCGTAACGCCCTCGTCCAAAATCTTAAGCGTAACGATAGGATTTAGCCATCCAAAAAAATAGTATCCGTTTTTGTATTCAAAAATATCCAACTTCTCCCAATCTGAGCCATGAATAGAGATATTTAAATCATTGCCGTTTGTTATATTAAAGTTGGGATAAATTTCCGCGTCATTGAAAGAGTCGTATATTTTGCGTAAATCGGCGGAGTTGTTTTGCACCAAATCGTCAAAATATTCATTTGACGAATACAGCTCGACTTTATAATTGTCGCCTCTCCAGCTATGCGGTATTATCCATTGAACAAGCGGCATAGTTTTATTAAAATTCAAATCTATCTTTTCAATCATCACAAAGCGGTTGAGGCTATATAAATCTTCATAAACCTTTTCCCAAGAGCTGTACTCCATGTCTATCTTTCTATCATTTTTTACGCTAAAAAACTGCTTTTTGCTTTTGTCAAGTATTTTGCCGCACAGTTCGTTATCAGACGAATAACTGATATACGGTACGAATGGGAATTTGTTTATATAAGCCGCGCTTTTACTCTCATATTTGAGGGTATTACCATATTCGCCAAACTCCTCTTTTAACTCCAAAATGCGCTTTTCGTAAGCTTCTTCTATACATTTTTTATCTTTGCAAATGTTGCGCGTTTTGAGCCAACTGTTTTGCAGATTTTTAAGAGCTATTCTGCTTTGATCTATCATATCCGTAAAAGCTCTTTTAAAAAGATATGCCGTCTCCAAATCAAGTTCGCTTAATTTTTCGTCCGAACATATTAATTTTTCAACTTTTGACGAAGCTTTTGCGCAGTCAAAACTCGCACCCGTTATTTTATGTATCGTAATTTGCTCGGGAAATACGCTCGGAGTAGTATATGTCTCTTCTTTCTTTGATAATTCTATCGAAAAAGGCGTTCCGTCTCTGTATGAACCCAATAATTTACCATTCTTAAAATAGACGTGATTCGCGTATAGATTGATGGAACTATCGGGCGAAAACAAAAACCCTTTGACTTTGTAAATATTTGCGGACGCGCTATCAAAAACGTTTAAGAATATATTATCACTGTAAACATCGGCATGCGATTTTCCATGCAAGGTAACATGCGATATTTTGGCTCTTTCGCCAATGTTTATAGTGGCATTATCATAAACGTTTAGATAAGATATATACGCATTTCCTGATAGAGTTACAGAAGCGTTACCCTTAACGCTCACATGAGAAACGCGGGCTCCGTCTAAAGTTACCGCATCCTGCCCGTCAAAATCAAGCGCCGCGATTATTCTGCCGCTTATACAGCTTTCTATACGAATGTCTCCGCTTGCGTAATAATCGGGAGTTAAATTATTTAATTTGCACAAATCGGCAAGCGTATATTTCTCCCACTTTCCGTCAACATTTATAACGGTGCAGTGCAAACTATTGGTATTTTCTTTCAAGCACTCCAAAAGAGCGGTTTCTATGGCATGTTTGGCGGAGATTTCATTTGAAGACCAGTATGCGTAGTTTCTTTCTTGGGCAAACGCTTTATGGTTGTCCACAGTTAAGTAAGCTTCATACTGTTGTTTAATATTCGCGTTTTTAAGCCAGCTCTCATCGCCCCATGCAAAAGAGTAGAACGCTATGCAGATAAAAAATATTAATCTCATAATATTCCTTACTAAAAAATTTTAAAATTATATCTTAAAAAAAGTTTTTTATCCCCATTTACGGGTAAAGTTTTGGAGATTTTGCATATCTTATATAGAAGCGTAAAACTTTTGCATGCGGCTATTTTATTGATAATTTTTTTGTTATTTCATTCGGCGATTGGACTTATTTCGTGTTTTTTGTCAGCGGCATAACGCTTTACTGGCAAACTTTTTTATCGCCCAAAACAATCACTCTTTTATAGATAAATAAAGTATTTTTATGTATAATCCAGCTTTCAAAACGCCAATGTAGCTCAGCTGGTAGAGCAGCGCATTCGTAACGCGCAGGTCAGGGGTTCGAGTCCCCTCATTGGCTTACTCGTCAATTCCTATACCTTTTTACCATCGTTTTTTATCTATTTTTTCTAAGCATAGAGAAAATAAGGTTACAAGATATAAAAAAGCCGATTTCGCTGTAGATACGGCGGCGCAAATCCGCACAATCAATAAACTTCTATTTTTCCGCAATTGCGAGGAGTAAAACGACGAAGCAATCCATAATTGACAATGTAAAATAAAACAGTTTGGGCGAATATTTCTGTAATAATAAAAACCCTTGCATGTACATGTAGTTATTTCAAATCACTCTTGCATGTAAATATAAAGATGGATTGCCACGCTCCCGCTGGTCGCTCGCAATGACGGAAAGCGGCGGTTTGTTTTTCGCAATGATGAAAGAAATGGATTACTTCGCCGATGAAATCGTCTCGCAATGACGGAAATATTGGTAATTAAATCTCTACTTACCCCTCTTTATCGGCGATACATGAGAGTTTTTGAGAATAACTCCGCTGTTTTTTCCACAAGCGTTCCGCTTCCTTTATGCGAAAATATCGGCATTGTTTGGCGTCGGCACTGGTAAATTTCATATCGCTTTGACGCTTCTTGTGCATGGATGATTTCTCTGCCCGCATCAATGTATCTTGATTAAAGCGTTTTGAATTTTTACCGCCCAAAATTTAAAGCCGTTTATCCAGTTTGTATTTCAATGAAACTTTTTAAAACTACACTTAAGTTTAAACTCATTTTATTCGGCAATATCCATGCAGGGATAAATCTTTATTTAGAATAAAAAATGTATTGCGGAAATTGTCCGCAAAAGCCATTTATCCGCTTGTCTTAAAAATATCTGCATGTACGCAAAAGCAGATAAAATTTCGGAGTTTAAAGCTTTAAAACTATACTCCATTCGGCAGATTCATTATCATCGTTTTTGCTCCATAGATAGACAAAGCATCTATCCTCGCTCTCTTTTATCCAACCTTCCCAATCTCCGGCATACCTAAAGCCGTCGCTTTCGAGCTCTGTAATATAGCCGTCAAACTCGCTTGTCATGTCTATAGCATAACCTCTATCTATGCCGTACAAATCTTGCTGTGTTCCTGTCGGCGGGAATATAGTCGTATTATTAAATAACGAATCGTCAATGTCGCTTGCGGCTCCGCCCAAATGCCAGTCTACATAGTCATTATTCCATATAGTGATTTTTGAAGATTGTATATCTGCAAAAGGATTATCAAGAGCATAAGTAACATATTTGGGTTCGTCTTGATCCAAACTATAACCGTTATCTAAGAGTTTTTGTTTATAATCGGTAACGTTATCTATAGCGGTATATCCCAAAAATTTACCTCCATACGTATATGGCACGCTAAAAAGCGATACGGGGAAAACAGACTGCAAAGAGGGATACGCGGGATTTGAATCGCTGCATTTTATGCTGCCGCTCCCGCCGCCGCTTTGGCATCCGGTCAAAAATAGAACGATTGAGAACGCTGCAAGAAAGTTGATTGAAGTTTTCATTTTAATATTCTCCTTTTAAATATCAAAATAATATTACGATTATATTTATTTATACTAATGTTTTTCTTAAAAACTTACCGTTTGCAATATTGCAGGGTTATTTTGGTGCGGCGCAAAGTCATACGAGCATCATCATGGAGTATTAATTTTAAATTTTTAAAAAAGCGGTCAATAAAATGAAATCTAACTTAAAATTTTCTAAAATACTCTTTTTGTTTAAAATAACCCGCTTGCAATCATAATATTTAAAATGCGATTAAATTAGTAAATATGTAAAAATTACATTAAAAATACGATTTATTATTTAAGCCTATAAAAAGATTAAAGCTGGTACGATACATCCGCAAAATCAACACAGGAGATGTTATGGGATTTTTGGGTCTTTGCCTTTTTTTTGTCGGTATAGCTCTTACGATGAACGGCGTAGCGGCTATTTCCAAATGGGATGCTAAAACTACAGCTTTTATCAATCTGGTAACGGGTACGATTATCGTGGTTGGTAATTTCATCGGATTGATTAAAGCGGATTTGTCTGTAACTATGTACTACAACAACGCCACAGCAGGCTTTTTGTTTGGTTTTACATATCTTTTTATCGCGGCAAATTATCTTTTCAAACTTGATTTGCGCGCTTTTGGATGGTACAGTATCTGTGTGGTAGTATTTGCCGTCATCAGTTCGGTAGTCTGCATACAAAACGGTATGGTATCGCTTGGCATACTTTGGGCGGCGTGGGCTGTATTGTGGTTGGAGGGCTTCCTTGAGCTTGGTCTAAATCTGCGCTCTATCGGTAAAATATTCCCAACGCTGAGCATTCTTGAGGGCATTTTTGCGACGGGCATACCCGGACTTTTAATGCTGTTTGATTGGTGGCGTTAAACGCCATCACCTTCATAGTAGATTTCTCGCTGTTTGGATTTTCTTTGACAGCTTGCGCAAAATACTTGGCTGCGTTTTTGCAATAACCAATTTATAAGTGCTGTTGCTTACTCTGAAACGCTTATGGAGTGCAAATCTTGCATTATCATTCTTTTGAAAATAAGTGGCGATTTTGTTCTAAATCTCCATAAGCGTTAACGAGTTAAACGGTGCCCGCCACAAATCTCTCTTGCTGCAATAAGAGCATCTCACGGATGATAACGCAAAAGCGGCGGAAGACATTTGTTTCACTATCGCAAACCGTCTTACTCACACTCTATTTTTTCTGCGTTATATAGATTTATAGCCGCGAGATGGATTTTTTTGCCCTTTACGGGAACACAAAACCCTTCTATTGC
>JAIRNE010000100.1 GCA_031258205.1 Campylobacteraceae bacterium | reverse complement strand
GGGATACAATGACGGAGGAGGGAGGTTCGCAATGATGGAATTGTGTCATTGCGAGCAAAGCGCGGCAATCCACGCAGAGAAATAATATTCAAAGCCGATAGAGAGTTTGTCTTTTCATTGGTTTTACTCTATTTTCACACCCTCAAGCTTAAGCAAAAACAGTTTTTTATCAACTCCTCCGGCATATCCCGTTAAACTCCCGTCGGTTCCTAATACTCTTAGATATAGGGTTATGTCCTACAGCTCTGCCTACAGCTTGAGCAGACATCTTTGGAAGTTTCATATCCAAGGCTACTCTTTTGGCTATTTCACCGTAAGTTATGCTTTTGGCATATTTTACCTCTTTTAAGATATCCCAGACTTTCAGTTGAAAAGGCGTACCAGCAGGAGATAACAAAAAGTTATGCGTTTTATTTTTACCTGCAAAATATCCTTTAAGCCAAATCTTTAAAGTTTTAAATATTTCATATTCGTTTGTCTCTATCCATCTATACGTATCAGGATAGTATTTTTCAAACCAAAGTCCCGTGATATCTTCATCTTTAGCCGCCGCTCTCATTATTCCAAGTGGAGTGTCAATCAAGCAGGTGTAAGTCATGTTGCCTTCTTTAGCGATATATTTATCGCTCTTTGGGTTGAGGCTTATGCCTCAATCATCGCTTTTACAAATTATCTTTATCCATGCCGCACTCCATGATACCGCATTGGTTAAGTTTCACGCTGTTGCAAACAGGCGGGATTACCTCTTTGGCATTTATATCCATAACCGCCGTTTTCCCGTTAAATGTATAAGAAAACGTGCTGTTATCAAGCAATTTTAAATCCTTATACGATTTGTCAAAAAGCTTGTTCCACTGCTTATCATAAAGAGCGCCTTCATTTTTAAGCGAAGCGATATAAAAATCGTCATGAGCCGTAATGTTATCCGCTTTCAAATCCTGCAAAATATTTTTTGAGTAATCAAAAACGACCACTCTATCTTTTGCATATGCAATAAAAACATCATCTCTAAAGTCAATTTTAGATAAGTCTTTCATGACAGGATTTAACTTCGTATCCAGCACACCTTTTTTATATGCCCCAGTCCCATCGGCATAAACAATAAATCCCCTATATGTATTTTCAAAATCATACCTATCTTGCAAATCTACAACTATATTACCGTCAAAGTCCGCTATGCCTCTTTTCTTGTCTTTAAAAAATACAACTTTATCATATTTTGTCATACCCAATTCATAGTCCGGTTTTATCCAGTCGGCTGTAAGCAAGACTTTTTTATTGTCAAAATCATACAAAAACGCTTCTAATTCCCCAGTGTACGGCTTTACAGCATGTGTAATGAAACGACTGTCGTTTATCTTTACGGCTCTTGCCAAATCCGTGCCGTCAAATATCTCTTCGCCGTTTTTATCAAACATGCGGTAAACTTTGATTTTATTTTTATGCTTTCCTGTGCCGATAAAATTTTCGCCATACTCCATCATATACCCAAACGGCGCGAAAGTTTGAATTTTAGAGGAGTTTTTATTGTCTAAATAAAATTTTGTTTTGAGCAGTTTTTCCGTCTCTACGGCAACACTTTTACTGTTTTGAAAAACAACATGTTCCTCTTTTGTGTCTATTGGCAAAATTTCATATTCAAATCCGTCAACAGCCAATACTTTTTTGCATGTTTTGGGATAAAAATAGATATTTTGATGCGCTCTATCCAATAATTTATTACCTTTTTTATCATAAAGCATTGTAACTTTTGCGCTTTCAATCAACTTTCTATCCGTAACTTTCCCATCTTGAAGCGTTAAAAATTCCGAATTTATAAAATCGCCGTTTTTGTCTCTTATAAACCATACAAGAGCGGTATTCGGTTTATAACGCCAACTATTACTTAATGCATCGGCGATGAAAGAGCAGTTTCTTACTTTTTGCTGTTCCAGCCTCAAAATCTCCGCCGCTTCGTCATCTTTTAAAGTGCTATCTATAGTTTTGCACTTATCTATGCCCATCATGCGCACATATATAATTTTAGCCGTTTTGTTTTTATATTTTTGCCTGCATGTATCATTTTCGCACCATGTGTCCAAAAGAGCGTTTAACATTTTTGTATCATACATAAAGTAGTTTGGATAATAAATTTTATAAACTCCTCTTGTCTGCTCATCTTTCACGGGGATTGACGGTTGAGAGCAGCCCAAGAGCAAAACTGCCATAACGCTTAAAATCGCTATATTTATTTTTGACATATAAATCCTCATTTATGTTATTTTTTTTCTATTTTTGTACTTAAGATTTTCTGTATTCTATTGCCGTCCACTTCCAAAACTTTAAATTCAAACGGACCGTTTTTTACGATATCGCCAACCAAAGGCGGGCGTCCAAGTTCATTAAAGACCATTCCGCCAAGCGTTAAAACCTCCTCGCTGTCCTCAAGCTGGAAGCCCAATATCTCGCATACGCTCTCTATATCTATCATTCCGTCAAATTCGTAAGTATTGTCGTCAATCTTGATAAAATCTTCGCTTTTTGTATCATGTTCGTCCGAGATATCGCCCATCACCTCTTCTAATATATCCTCCATCGTCAAAAG
>JAIRNE010000066.1 GCA_031258205.1 Campylobacteraceae bacterium | reverse complement strand
ATATAAACCGAAATTTTATATTCGCTTTCCAATTCGGCTTTGATTTTCTCTAACTTATCTTTACTTCTGGCTACAAGAACCAAATCGCCCTTTTTTGACGCATGAATTTTTGCCAACTCTAAACCGATGCCGCTTGACGCTCCCGTGATTAACGCCGTATTTTTCATTTTAATTAAGTTTCCCCAAAGCCATTTTTTGCTTTTTTGTCAATGAGTCAAATACTATCTCGTAAGACTCTTGTATCAATTGCTCTAAAAACTCTTTGCTAATTGTCGTATGTTTGTAATAGAGCGTATTCCAATGCTTTTTATTCATGTGATAAGCGGCGGTAATGTCGGGGTAGTTTTCTCTTAAGTGAAGATTGATAAACGGGTCGTTTTTAAAGTTCATCATGGGAGTTTTACCATGCATGACAAGTATAAACATTTTACCGTTTTCACCTATGCGGAACAATGTACTGTCCCATGTCGGTTTGTACTCCTTTATTGCTCCGTTTTGTTTGAGCGATATTTTTTCAATAGTCTCAAATGTCATAATCCGCGTCCTTTATGTGAACTGTTGCCATTTTGTCATCAAATGTTTGAGATTTTTTATCTCGCCGTCTATGACAAATGTGCCGTCTCCGTTAGCATGGAAAGTACGTTTTTCCGATTTGTCTTTGTCTATCCACGCTTTTACGCCCTCCATGACAAAAAGTCCGTATTTGTCGATTATGTCCGTAACGATACACTCTATATTTACTAAGCACTCTTTAATGAGAGGCGCTTTTACATGAGAGGCTTTTAGGGGCGATAGAGCGAACTTTTGGAATTTATCCGTATCTTCGCCCGAACAATTGCCGATTTGCACGGCTTTTTCTATAATATCGGCGGCTGGTATGGCCAAAACGCACTCTTTTGTTTTTCTTAAAATCTCGTAACTGTAATCGCCCGGACTTAAAACGCAGCCGATAATCGGATCAAAATCGATTAAAACGCTCCAGCTTAGCGTCATTATGTTTGGCTTGCCGTCTTCGCTCGTAACAAGCAAAATCACGGGACCCGGCTCTATAAACTCAAATGCTTTGTAAAGCGGAACTTCCGCAAAATTATGATAACGCATCCCGTCTATCCTCAGCGCAAAAAAAGCTAAGTCTGTTCATTTTGTTAGATTTTCAATGTCGCTTGCTATCATATTTGCAAACGCATCTATAAACTCTTTTTCATACTGCTTGTCCGTAAGCTGCGAAGCTATAAGTTTCATACTCATGGACAAACTTCCCTTAAACGGAATATTTTTCTTTTCAATAGTTTTTATTTTAAAATCAGAGCCGTCTATAATTTTAATCGTATATGAAAAAAACGGATAAGACAATGCGCTCGTTTTATTTTCAGAAGTATCGTTCAAGTATCGTCTGGTATATTTGGCGTCTATGCCGATCGCGTCCATTTTTTTATCTGTAGATAAAATCTCTTTTTTGCTTAATAACTCAATTACTCTCTTGTTGAGCATATCTCTAAGCTGTGAGGGCGTATGGTATTTGCTTACCGTGTAAAATTCCGAAAGTTCAAAATTATTTAAACCGTAAAATCTGAATTGCTTTGACGTTAAACTGTTGTGTACGGCTTTTTCGGCACATCCTGAAAATAATAATACGGCTGTCAAGATATAAAAAACATACAATAATTTTTTCAACTTTACGCCCCTTAGCTAAAAATATTTTTGTATTTTATCATAACTTTTGATATAACAATTAATTTTTATAAGTTTAGATAAATAAAAATTCTTAAGCCCCCAATCCCGCCAGATAATCTATCTCGCTTTTTTTAACTATTCTGATAAAGTTTGTGCTTCCTTCTATACCGGCAGGGTAGCCGGCAGTTAGTATATAAGTGTGTTCATGGTCAACCCAGCCGGTTGTAAGGGCGTTTTTAAATGTACTTGCAAGCATTCCGTTTAGGGTTGATTTTTCTATGACAAGTATGGGTTCAATTCCCCATGCGATTGTAAGCGAACGAGCTACTCTCTCATCATGGCACACAGCGTAAATATCGTTTTTTATCCTGTAGCGCGCCATTTTCTTAGCCGATTTACCGGAACCCGTAATTGATATAATAGCTTTTACGTCAATTTTTTCGGCAAGCTGTCCCGTGGACGAGGCTATCACATCCGTTTCGTCAAAAAAGGAAAAATCTGCAAATTTATTGTAGCGGTAGATTTTTTCCGCCTCTTTTATCGTGTTGGACATCGTTTCAACGACATTTATCGGATTTTTACCTATCGCGCTCTCTTCGGATAACATCACAGCGTCGGTTCCGTCAAGCACCGCATTTGCTACGTCGCTTATCTCTGCGCGCGTTGCGGTCTCTTTTTCGGTCATGGAAAGAAGCATTTGCGTTGCCGTTATTATCGGTTTTGAAGCCGCATTTGCTTTTTTGATAATGCTTTTTTGAATGCTCGGCACTTTATAGTAAGGCACTTCTATGCCCAAATCCCCGCGCGCTACCATCAAACCGTCGCTAACTTCCAATATATCGTCCACATTTTCAACCGCGTCAAATTTTTCTATTTTTGCGAAAATATGCGCGCTGCCGCCGTTTTGTTTGAGTAATTCTTTGGCGTATAAAATATCCTCTTTTCTTTGCACAAACGACACCGCTATGAAATCTACATGATGTTTTACGCCCCAAATCAAATCGTCCTTATCTTTTTGCGTGATGACGTCTATATTTATCTTAGTATTTGGGAAATTTACGCCTTTATTTGAGGATAGTTTGCCGAAATTATGCACTTCAGCCGTGATAAAATCACCATTTATATCAATTACTTTTGTCTGTATATTACCGTCATGCAAATAGATAAGTTCGCCCTTTTTTAAAAGAGTTAAAATTTGAGGCTGATTTATACTAAGCTTATAGCGTCCTTTGGCGGTTTTTTCTCCTTCTATTTGGCTGATATGAAACTCTATCATATCGTCAGGCTGTAACTCAAAATCATATTTCAATTTTCCGACTCTTATCTTTGGACCGCATAAATCCTGCAAAATCCCGACTCTCTTGCCGACTCTTTTTTCGGCTTCTTTGATATTGTTAAAAGTTTGCGAGTGGTATTCGTGCGAGCCGTGACTGAAATTCAGACGAAATACGTTCACTCCGGCTTTTATCATTCCTTCTAAAATATCGACAGAGTCGCTTGAGGGTCCTACTGTGGCTAAAATCTTTGTTCTTTTTTCCATGATTAATTTACTCCATTTTTATAAATGATATCGTTTTTTGATTGCGTAATTATTTCTAAAAATACTTAAAATTGAGCGAGCTTTTTTTGCGGTAAAAATAATCTAATTTATCTTTTAGTACGCTTAAAGTATGGATTTGTAATACTTAAGTAAAAATCAGCCAGCATATTTCCAAGAAGAGTTAAAAAAGAAGATATGACCAAAATACCCATGATAACCGGATAATCGCGTGCTAACGCGCTTTGATAAAACAAAAGCCCCATTCCGTTTATAGAAAATATGGACTCCAAAATGACACTGCCTCCGATGAGTTCGGGAAGTGAAAGTCCTAACATTGTAACAAGAGGAGGCATGAGATTTGGCAGTATGATATATCTTAAAAGATTTTTACCCTTAACGCCTCTTGCTTTTGCAAAAAAGAAGTAATCGCTTTTGATGATGGATACGGTAAGTCCCCTGACATATAAAATCATACTTCCTATTCCGCCAAAAATCATGACGGTTATAGGTAAAAACAGATGCCATGCCGTATCAAGCCATTTTGGGATTTGAGTATATGCAGAATTTAACCCGCCTATGGGAAACCATCCAAGATAGACGCTGAAAAATAGTATCAGCAATAAAGAGAGATAAAATGAGGGCATAGCGTAACTTATCAAAGAGAGCTGTTTGATGGCATGGTCATATTTGTCTTTTAGAGCCGATTTTACGCCAAAATATATAGATATGCAAAAAACAAAAACAAGACTTATCGCATTTATCAAAAGCGTAATCGGAATGCGCGACAATATCTCGCTGCTCACACTTT
>JAIRNE010000095.1 GCA_031258205.1 Campylobacteraceae bacterium | reverse complement strand
ACGACCTAAAAGGATATACTTTATTTCAAAATTTACTAAAAAATGCTATCAAAGAAGCTTTAAGATAGTAGATACCGCCAAACTCATCCGCAAAAAAGAGCGTCGGGCTATAGTCAGCCTTCAATCCTTTTATCATCTTTTCCTCCTTTCCTATCGGAAGATAGAGAGTGAAAGAACTTGAAACCACTTAATTAGTGATTTCAAATATAATTATATCAAATGGTTAGCTATTTTGTCAAGGATTGAATAATGTGTTAAGTGATTTATTTATTATCTAAATCACTAAAGAAGCGTTTTATTGTATTATATTTAGTTTCAATTTTCAGAAGTTCAAAAGTTTTTACTGCCCATTGCGGTAGAGGTGAAACACCACGCGACCATTGACTAACTGTATTTTCAGCAACGCCAATCCTTTCCGCTAACTCTTTCTGCGTAATACCGAGCTCTTTGCAGGTTTGCTTTACTATGTTATCTATTTTTCTAATATATTTTTTGTCTATATACTTATCAATATTTTCATATAACCAATAATATATTTCATCGTCATCTACCAGCTTATCACCTTTTAGTTCTATAGGCATATCACTATAAATAACTTCATAAATAAAATCTATTCTTCCTATATCTGTTCTATCATCTACAAACTCGTATCTATTTATTCTTAAAAAATTATCAAAAAGTAAAGCGAATTTCTCTACTGGTTTGATTTTTGCATAAGTTCCATCATATGGCATTTTTTATCCTTTTCTTTTAGTATTCTACCATTTTCATATTTGTCAATCGCTTATATCTTCGTAAAAACTCTTTAATCCCTCTTTTGCATCGTTAACCTGCGTGTTGGTTTGGATGTTTATCTGTTGGCTTGAATGCCTTGCGTTTACGCCAAGAGTCAAAGAGGCTTTATCTGCCATCTCTATCACAGCTCTTAAATCATTCGGATTGGTTATCTCGTCTATAAGCGCTTCAACTTTTTTCTTAGCTTGGCTTTTTTTGTATGCCGCTACAAGACATCTGCAGTTAAGACCATTTGGCGGATAGTTAAGCAGCTAAAAATCATTGTCTATATGTAAAATTTGCCGTGCATTAATTTATGCCGCAGATATTCCGTACCCTATAAATAATGCTCATGCATGCATTTGAACGAAAAAAGATAAATTGCTACTCATGCAAACGCACCGCTGATATTTATCCGTTTTACATATTACAAAGGTATTCGGAGCATCTGCAAATATACAGATGCTCTTGTTTTATTTAAAGATTTATTTTAAACTTTCATAGTTTTTGCAGCCAAGGTTCGTTCCTGTGTCGCAGGATTTTTTGTAAAGTTCCAAAGCTTTGTTTATATCTTTTTTCACACCTTTGCCCTCATCATATAGCAATCCTAAATTGTTGCAAGAAAGTCCGTGATCTTTATCGCAAGCCTCTTTGTACAATTTTATCGCCTTAGCATAATCTTTTTTTACGCCGCTTCCATCTTCATGCAATATGGCAAGATTGTAGCAGCCGGTCATATAATCGTTATCGCAAGCTGTTTTGTAGAGTTTTGCCGCATATGCGTAATCTTGCTTGATGCCGTTGCCGCCGTACTCATATAACAAACCAAGATTGATGCAAGCGTCCATATCTTCTTTATCGCAAGCTAATTTGTAAAGTTTTGCCGCCTGTGCATAATCTTTTTTCACGCCGCTGCCCTCTTCATAAATGAGAGCAAGATTGAAACAAGCGTCTGTATCTTCGCTATCGCAAAGTTTTTTGTAAAGTTTTATCGCCTGCGCATAGTCTCCATTGTCTTCGTGGATAAGAGCAAGATTGTAACAAGCGTCATTGTGATTTTTGTCGCAAGCTTTTTTGTAGAGAGTTGAAGCTTTTGTGAGATTTTTGCGTATGTCATCGCCAAAATCATACATTGTCCCCGCATTAAAGCAAGCCTGGGTATTTCCTTTGCCGCAGGCTTTTTCATAAAGTTGCACGGCTTTTGTGTACTCCCCAGTGTCTTCAGCTTCCAAAGCTTCGTCAAATTCGTCGGCAAACGAAAAGGCACACAGCATAAGCAACATAACCAAAATTTTAAAAGAATTTTTCATGGTTAATACCTTTTTATAAAATATAAAATTATACTAATCAAAACTTATTTGACGCTTGGATTATCATAAATTTATTACGCTTTGAGCCGCAAAGAGATTTTGTCATAATCTATAATGATAAATCTTTCAATATCTGTGCAGCCGCCATTTTACCGTCAGCTGCTGCCGTTACGACTAAAGCCGCACCTCTCATGCAGTCTCCGCCAGCATAAACTCCCGCTTTACTTGTACGGTAAGCGTTGTCGGTGGCGATTACGCCGCGGCTGTTTACATCTATACCGTTTTCAGCCAAAAATGTCGGGATATTGGGCGTAAATCCAAGTGCAAAAATCACTATATCAGCGTCAATTTTAAAATCGCTCCCCTTAACTATCTCAACGCTTTGCCGTCCAAGCGCGTTTTTATCGCCCATAATAGTTTTTTGCATATTAAGCCCGATAACGTTTCCTTCACTGTTTACAATAATATCATGCGGAGCTGCATTATAAACAAAGTTGACTCCCTCGTCAAGCGCATTTTTAAACTCTTTTTTAGAGCCCGGCATATTAAATTTATCGCGGCGGTAAAGACATGTAACGCTTTTGGCATGTTCTCTTATAGATGAGCGCAGACAGTCCATAGCCGTATCGCCGCCGCCTACTACCACGACATTTTTATTGGATACGTCAATATCGGCGTCAAGCTCCTCTTTGAACTGCTTTTTTTGGATATTGCGTAAAAAGTCTACCGCCATAATCGTGCCGTTAGCATTTTCATTGCTAATATTGGCACGGTTTGGAAGCTCTGCGCCTATACCTAAAAATATAGCGTTATGCGAATTTACAAGGTCGCTGAAAGAGATATGTCTGCCGACTTCAACGCCTGTTTTCAACTCTAAACCAGCTTCTATGAGCCAGTTTACTCTGCGCGCGACAATCTCTTTTTCTATCTTAAATCCCGGTATGCCGTAAGTCAAGAGTCCGCCTGCTCTATTTTGTTTTTCGTACATTACAACTCTCACGCCCGCTCTTAAAAGATATGTAGCGGCTGATATGGATGCGGGACCCGAGCCCACGACAGCGACTGATTTATCTGTTTTTTTTGTTGCAAAAAGCGGTTTTAAACCGTTTCTAAAACCATTTTCGCTTATTGCAGTTTCAATAGCGCCTATAGTGATAGCTCCATGTCCGTCGTTTAACGAACAATCCCCCTCGCAAAGCCTGTCTTGAGGACATACGCGCCCTGTGATTTCCGGAAATGGATTGCTCTCATTTGAAAGCGCGAATGCTGTGCGTATATCTGCTCTCGCGCCTATGGCTTTTAGCCAAAAAGGGATAAAATTATGTAATGGACATTTATTGTGACAAAACGGATCGCCGCACTGTATGCATCGGCTTGCCTGCTCTTGTATATCGTCTTTTGACAGCAGCTCGTAAATCTCTTTGAAATCTTTTGTTCTCTCTGCTGCGGAGCGTTTTTTAATCTCTGCTCTTTCTATGGTTAAAAATTCTTGCATATTAATTTCCTTCTCCGGGGCTTAATGGGAGTCTGGTCATATCTTTCGGATATACCATCCAAAAATCTCTTATTGAGTGTCTGAAACTATCCATGATAAACCTTGCTTTAACGCTTTGCGTTTCGTTGATATGCATTCTTAAAAGTCTTTTTAAAATATGTCTTGCTTCGTCCATCTCGTCTGTATCTATGCGCACGGCTTTTACAAGCTCTTGATTTAATTTATCTATGAAATCATGGTCTTTGTCATAAACAAACGCTACGCCTCCCGTCATACCGGCGCCAAAATTCATTCCCGTTTTACCGAGTATCAAAACCTCTCCGCCTGTCATATATTCGCATGCATGGTCGCCCGTACCCTCTACTATTGCAATTGCGCCTGAGTTTCTAACGCAAAATCTTTCGCCAACGTTGCCCGCTACAAAAAGTTCCCCGCCCGTTGCTCCATAAAGGCATGTATTGCCTGCGCAAGAGAAGTGTTCGCCTTGAATTTTTGGTATGATGACTATTTTGCCGCCGTTCATTCCTTTGCCGACATAATCATTTGCCACGCCATTTAGATGAATCTTAACGCCGTTAATCAAAAACGCGCCCAGAGACTGCCCCGCGATACCGTTTAGATTATAGATGATACTATCCTCGTTTAAGCCTTTATTGCCGTAAAATTTCGCGATTTCGCCGCTTGTTTTTGCGCCGAAACTTCGATTGGTGTTGGCTATTGTTTTATTTATTACGATGTATTCGTTTTTATTTTCTATAACTTTATACGCTTCTTTTAGTATTTCGGTTTCGTACTCGTTTTTATCATACGGAGGATTAGACGGCTTTTGACAAACGTTGATACCGTCTATATTTGTCAAAATAGAACTAAAATCAAATTTTTTGGCAAACTCATCGTCTTTAACGCTTAAAAATTCGCTTCGTCCGATAATATCGCCCAAAGAAGTATAACCCAAAGAGGCGAGTATCTCTCTGACATCTTCGGCTAAAAGCGTAAAGTAATTTACTATTTTTTCAACTGTGCCGTTGAAGTTTTGCCTGCATTCGTCATTTTGAGTAGCCACGCCTACCGAACAGCGGTTTAAATGACATACGCGCAGCATTTTACAGCCCAAAATCGTCAGCATGAGCGTACCAAACGCATAACTTTCAGCTCCCAAAAGAGCGGCTTTGACGATATCAAGACCGATTTTTAAGCCGCCGTCCGTCTGAAGATGCACGAACTCTCTTAAATTGTTGTATTTTAATGCATTATGAGCTTCGCTAAGACCTATCTCCCATGGATTGCCGGCAAATTTTATAGATGTAAGCGGCGCGGCGCCTGTACCGCCGTCGTTACCGGAGATGATGATTTTATCCGCATAAGCTTTAGCTACGCCTGCGGCTATAGTGCCGACACCTGCGGTGGAAACAAGTTTGACGGTGATAATCGCTTCGGGATTTACCTGTTTTAAGTCAAAAATAAGCTGCGCCAAATCCTCTATGGAATATATGTCATGATGAGGCGGCGGCGATATGAGCGTAACGCCCGGTATCGTATAGCGTAAACTTGCTATAAGCGGAGTTACTTTATGTCCGGGAAGCTGTCCGCCTTCTCCGGGTTTTGCGCCTTGAGCAACTTTGATTTGTATCTCTTTAGCGCTTCTTAGGTATTCGGGCGTAACGCCAAACCGTCCCGAAGCTATCTGTTTGATTTTGGAATTTTTGATACTCTTTAATCTTTCGGCAGCTTCGCCGCCCTCGCCCGAATTTGACATACCGCCTAACTTATGCATAGCCAGCGCGATAGCCTCATGAGCTTCGGGCGAAATGGAGCCAAGGCTCATTGCCGCGCCGTTGAAGCGTTTAAAGATTTTAGATATCGGTTCAACTTTTTGAATATCTATAGGTTTCCTGTCGGATTTGATGTCAAAAAAGTCGCGTATCATTTTAAATTTTCTTGACATTATGAGATTTTTTACATTTTCATAGTCGGATTTTGAGCCGCTGTGCGCTGTCTGATGAATCGCATGTATAACGCGCGGTCCGTAATCGTGATATTCGCCGCCGTCCATGTACTTGTAAAATCCGCCGATTTCTAAAGGAAACATTTTTGTGCGCGTATCAAGCTCGTAAGCTTTTGCATGATTTTGTTCTACGCGATTTTCTATATCGTCATAGTCAAGTCCGGATAAAAGGCATACGGCGTTTCTGAAACAATCATTGATTATTCTTGACGATAAACCTATAATATCAAAAAGTCCGGAATTTCTATATGAAGCTATCGTTGAAATGCCCATTTTGGAGATGATTTTAAGCAGTCCTTGACCAAGCGCATGATTGATATTTTTCAGAGTCTCTTTTGTGTCGTAACTGTCCATATCTCTTGATTTTGCCATATCCAAAGCAGTCGCATATAATAGATACGGATACACAGCGCTTGCGCCAAATGCTATCAAGACGGCTGCCGAGTGCGAATCAAATACTTCGCCCGTTATAGCGATAATTGAAGCTTTGTGTTTTACGCCATTATCCAAAAGAGCATTATTGACGCGTCCAACTACCATAGCCATTGGGATGCATTTGTGCGTTTTATCAACTCCTCTATCGTCTAAAAATACTATATGTACATTTTCATTTCTGACCGCTTCTACGATATCATAAACCAAATCTTCCAAAGAGCCCTGCAGATTTTCTTCAAAAAGCGTTGAAAATGTGCGGCATTTATACTCTTTTTTGTAAAGCGGCTGGTTTGGGTCGCCAAAACTTTTCAATACCTCAATACGCTCTTGCATAAGAACGGGCGAGATAGATTTGATACGAAAAGCGTGAAGCGGCGTTTCGTCTAAAATATTATGGGTTTGACCAAAGTCGGTATTAAGGCTCATCACAACCATTTCCCTTATCGGGTCAATCGGAGGATTTGTAACTTGAGCAAATTTTTGCTTGAAAAAGTCGGTGAAGAAACGCTGTTTTTCGCTGAATGCGGCAAGCGGCGTATCGTCGCCCATAGAGCCTGTAGCTTCTTTGCCCGACTTCATCATCGGCTCAACAATCATCTCCCGTATCTCTTGCGTGATATTGTTGTAACGCTGCAGATACTCTAAATTATTAAGCTGATAATCCTGCGTATTGGCAAATAAAATATCCACATATTCTTGCAGGTAAAACATATTTTTATTAAGCCATTCTGTGTACGGATGGGAGTTTTTGAGATAGTCGTTTATCTCGCTGTTTTTCATTATTTTGCCAAATTTCAAATCAACGCCGAGCATTTCGCCGCTTTGCAGCCGCCCGCGTTCTAAAATGTTCTCTTCGTCTATTTTTAGTACGCCGTACTCGCTTGCTATTATGATCCTGTTATCTTTTGTGATGATATACTTTGCAGGGCGCAGACCGTTTCTATCCAAGATACAGGCTATGTATCTGCCGTCTGTTAAAGATATAGCGGCAGGTCCGTCCCAAGGCTCAAAATTATTGCTTGAATACTCGTAAAACGACCTTAGTTTTGCGTCTATATGCGGCGAATTTTGCCATGGAGCCGGTATCAAAACGCGCGCCGCTTTGAAAAAATCATAACCGTTTGCGAGTAAAAATTCAAACATATTATCCAAACTTGCGCTGTCGCTCACGTCATCATCGGTAATCGGCAGCAAATCGCGCAACTCTTTATCGGAGTAAACCGGACTTTTTAAAAATTTACTTTTTGCTTTAAGATTGAAGCGGTTTGCGACTATAGAGTTTATTTCGCCGTTGTGCGCAAGCGTGCGGAACGGTTGGGCGAGTTTCCATTTTGGAAGAGTATTTGTGGAAAATCGCTGATGAAACAGTGCAAAAACTGCTTTAAAACTGCTATTTTGCAAATCTTTATAAAACTCCCGAAGGTAAGTCGGCATAACAAGACCCTTGTAGGAGATGACTTTATTTGAAAATGACGATATGTAAAAATCATCATCGTCTTTGAGGGCATTTTCAATATTGCGTCTTGTTAAATACAAAAGCGCTTCAAAACGCTTTGTGGCGATTAGAGAGTTTGGTATGACAAAAACCTGCGTAATTTTAGGAAGCGTTTTAAGAGCTAATTCGCCCAAAGCGTTTATATCTATAGGTACATCGCGGTAGAGCAGGATTTTGAGGTCGTTATCGTGACAAATCTCTTCAAATACGCTTCTTTGTTCATCTTTTGTAAAAAAGACTTGAGCGACTGCGAACTGTTTTGGTAAATCAACGCCGAGTTTTGCCGCCTCTTTTTTCATAAACTCTACGGGCAATGAAAAAAGCAGTCCGCTGCCGTCTCCGCTTTTGCCGTCTGCTGCTACAGCGCCTCTGTGCACCATTCGCTCAAGCGCGCTGACAGCGTCTTTGACGACGTCATGGGAGGCTATGTTGTTAATGTTCGCAAGTAGTCCGAAACCGCAACTGTCTTTGTAACTTTTATATAGTTCCATCAATTACCTTTATCAATCAGGTCAAAAAAAGTTCAAGAATATATCAAAAAAAAGCTTTAATATCAATTACTTGGTTTTTTATGAGGTTTCGCAGATTTTTAATATCAAAAATAAAATTAAAATCTAATAAATTTTTGAAACAAAAACAAAAAAACGGCGGAGTTTTATATATTTTATTTAAATTTAAGACTTAAATACATTGAATTTTTATCTCCTTGCGTTTAAGGCGTCGTACATGAACGCCAAATAACGAAGGATGAGTGCGGCAAATTACGCTTAATCTACCAAATCCGCGAGAAATGCTTTAGCATTAAAACTCGCTTTTAAATGTTTGCAGATAAGTTTTGCGTCTCGTTCGGCATTGCCGAGGCAGCTTGTAGCGCCCGGGCTTGGCGTCATATTGAAAATTATTCCGGTACCCGGATTTATGCTCGCTTCTCCGAGCATCAGTTTTAATTCCGTTTTATTTAAAACTTGAGGTCTTACGCCGCCAAAGCCTTTAGCGTATTTGATATCTTCAAGTTTTAAAGACGGCACAAGTCGTTTTATATCTTTTAAAAAGGCTCGCTTGTTTAACAGCGGTACCTCATAAACAAAATTTCTAAAAACATAATTTCTAATATCTCTGTCTTTGAATAAATCAAAAAGGATTTTGATGATTTTTCCATCAAGATTTAATGTTTTCAAAAAGTCGGGTACGGTTGAGAGTCCATGAAATCTCTCAAGCAAAGGAAGTACCAAAGCTGTCGGTCCAAATCTTGTAGCCATATCCAAAAGCACATCCGGATCGCCATGCAAAGCCGCAAACGGAAGCTTTGGGTTTTGCACCATATAGACTTTACCTTTTAAAAAATGTCCCTTGGTAGTATAGTAACTTCCCGCTATCGGCAAACATCCAAACTCTTTTCCGTGTCCCATGGAGTGCGCCAAATACAAAGAGTGTCCGCCTGCATCCACCACAACAAAATCAGCCGTGAACACTTCGCCTTTTTTCGTCATCAATACATGTTCTTTGCCAAGCTGTTTTATATTTGTAACTTCGGAATTTAAAAATATATCAAACTGTTTATTTTCTACTTTTTGCGCATTGTCGGCAAGACTTTGCGTCATGGCTCCGTAGTCAACGGTAGAGTATTGGTCTAAAACGCCAACGCCAACTATATCTTCAAGACGCTCATTGCCGTTTTCGTCAAATATGATATTGGGTTCAATCTCTTTTAATCTCTCTTTATTGTAAACTTCAAGATACGGGAACAGTTCTTTGAACTCCTCATATCTTTTTTTCATATACTCTACTTCCTTTTCGCCGATACCTACAGCCATCTTTTGATGCGCAAACATAAATTTGTTTTCATATCCGTGTTGAAGACAATAGCGTACTACCATATTTGCCGTACGTTTTACATGTCTTGCCTTCTCAAGCGTATAGTTTGTCTCTATATCGCCCGTGTGTATCGTCTGCGAATTGCCTTTTCCGCTTGAACTAAGCGCGGCTAAAGCGTCATACTTCTCAAGAAGCGCTACAGATTTTATGTTAGAGTATTTGGCAAGCGTATAAAATAACGCGGAACCAGAAATTCCTCCGCCGACAATAACAACATCATAATGCTTTTCCGTCATTTTTATTCCTTGTTTTTAAGTATAAATAAGCGCCAAAAAAAATAACCTGATTTAACCATCTTTTACGTAAATATCAGCTTATATTCGTTTCTCTATTTTTGCGAATAGCGCTAAATTTAGTTTTATGCGAGTTTTCGTAACTTGCGATACAAAAATCTATAAATTTTTTAACCACGCTGCACGCGTAAGGCGTTTGGCAAACATTTCTCAAAACTATAGAGACATTGCTGATATCGTCAGCTTGTTCGGCAATATACTCTTTTATAATATTTTCAT
>JAIRNE010000044.1 GCA_031258205.1 Campylobacteraceae bacterium | reverse complement strand
AGCGCGGCAATCCAGACGCGTAAGCGTTACATATTTTTAATTCAAATCACAGGGTTCTATTTTAGAAAAAACAAAACTAACCATTATTTGTAATTCCTCTGGATTGCTTCGTCAGTCGCTTCGCTCCCTCCTCGCAATGACGGAGAGGACGTGGATTGCTTCGTCAGTCGCTATGCTCCCTCCTCGCAATGACGGAGGAGAGGTTGTCATTGCGAAAAAAACCGCCACTTTCCAAACCGAACCGTACGCGACATTCAAACCCACCCCATCTCCGTCATTGCGAGCGACCAACGGGAGAGTGGCAATCCAAAACGCTAAAACTTTAAACTCGCTCTCATGTAAAAAACAAAAACATTAACTGTTTTATTTTGTCTATATTATTAATTCCTCTGGATTGCTTCGTCGTTTCACTCCTCGCAATGACGGAGGGGGGCAATGACGGAAATTGTCATATGCAAAGCTCAAAAATAAAAACTGCCCATTACGAATAGAGTGTGGCAGTCCATCTTTTTTGCTTTGCATGCAGGAGTGATTATGTACATGCATAACCTGCAATTATTCAGGCGAGGAGGTGGCAGAGGATATTTTTGGATACATGCATAACTTTACAAAGAGATAAGAGAAAAATTAAAGCAGTACACAGCAAGCTTTTGACCAGCCGTCACAACTTTGCAATAATATAAGCAAAAATTAAACGAAGCTTATAAATTGAGTATAAATTTTAATTTTTTTTGTCTATTTTTAGCCTTAAAAACGGCAGTCGTTTTTGTAATTTCCTGCTTTATCAATTTCGCTTGAAGTTCTGCGGTGTCGGCGTTTATTGAAAGATTTGATAATGATTATCCGTACTTAATCATTTATAAAGCTTTTAGAGAGTAAAATTCTATTTATTAATTTTATCATTTTGATAATCAATATCTTTAAATTTTGGAGTTTTTATGAAAAAAATAGTCAAAATCCTGCTCATTTTAGTTATTCCATTTGTTTTGAATGCCAGAACTTATGACTATGAGGATTTGACCAATAGAGTAAAAGAGCGTTTTGCAAACAGCCTTGAACTTTACAAAGAGGGTAAAGCGGAAGAAGCCAGAGAGGTTGCGCAGAGCGCGTATTTCGAACTTTTTGAAAATTTGGAAGGACCGATTAGGATAAATGTCTCAAGTAAAAAATCGTGGACTATGGAGCGAAAATTTACAAAAATAAGAAATCTCATTAAAGACAATGCCAGCGTGGAAGAAGTGAGCGCTACGATAGACAGCCTCAATGCCGACATGGACGAAGTGCTGCCAAAACTAAAATCGGGCGTTGTGATAACGGCTGAAGCTTCACAAGCGGACGTTGATATTGCAAGCGGCGACGAGAATGAGTTGGATATAAAATGGCAAACTCTTTACAATAATATAGCGGACAAACTGCAGGCTTCCGTTGACGCGTTTAAAAGCGGCGACAAGGAAAAGGCTAAAGAGTTAATAAGAGCCGCGCAGTTTGAGGATTATAGAAACGGTATGGTTGAAGTTGCGATACGCAAACATATATCTCAATCAAAAGACGGACAGATACAAAACAATATGCGCCGCGTTATCATTGCGGTAGATTCTATGCAGAGCGAATCGGAACTTAGAGCGGAATTAGCTAAGATAGAAGACGATATCTTAAGCGCGTTGAACGATTTGCCAAAAGAGGCTGCCGCGCTTGCCGTAGTAGAGGTTGAAAGCGTTGAGGAGCAAGGGCAGGATTTTGGCTTTGTGCTTGAAGGTATTAGGGCAGAGGGCATAAAAACGCTTGAACTGTATAAGAGCGGAGATAGTAAAAAAGCGATAAGCACGATACAGAACGCTTACTTTGATATATTTGAAGCAAGCGGCATGGAAGTCAGGGTAGGAGCGGTTGATAACGGATTAAAAACGGCGATAGAGGGAACTTTCAGCGAAATAGCCGCGCTTATAAAAAGCGGCGCGGATGCGGATAAAGTAGAACAGGCTTTGGAGAAACTCTACAATGAAGTTGAAAGCGGCGTAACGATGTTGTCGGATTCGGGTACGCCTTGGTCGCTGTTTATTTACGCTTTGATTATTATCTTAAGAGAGGGCGCGGAGGCATTGATAATTATTGCCGCGGTTATCGCATACCTTGTTAAAAGCGGAAACGAAAAAAGGCTGGGGTCTGTAGTGCACAGCTCTTTTTGGAGCGCGATAGGACTTAGTTTTGCAACCGCTTTTGTTATGAATTATCTATTTAACGCATCAGGCGAATCAAGAGAGATGCTGGAGGGCGTTACAATGCTCGTGGCTGTGGGATTGCTGTTTTACGTGGGCTTTTGGCTTTTGTCAAACGCTCATGCAAAAAAGTGGTCGCAGTATATAGCGGGCAAAGTCAAAGAATCTCTTAGCAGCGGTTCGGCAAAAGCGCTTTGGTTTACCGTGTTTTTGGCGGTTTACAGAGAAGGCGCAGAGACTGTGCTGTTTTATCAGGCATTGCTGTTTGATGCGAAAAATACGCTTGGATACGGCGCAATAGCGGCAGGTTTTGCTGTGGGCGCGGTACTGCTTGTGATTTTATTTTTCTTCCTTAGAGCGGGAGCGGTCAGGATACCTATAAAACAGTTTTTTGTTATAACAAGCGCGATTATTTTTTATATGTCTGTAGTTTTTACGGGAAAAGGCATTATGGAACTTGTCGAGGGTAAAATCATAGAGCCTACCATTATAGAAGGATTGCCGACTATAACTTGGCTTGGAGTATATCCGTATTTAGAGAGTCTGCTTCCTCAGCTTGCGCTTCTGTTGGCTATTGCATTTGGAAGTATCATTTTGATAAAGCGCGCCAAAAAGGTTTAGAGTTTTTAAATTTTAATAAAAACAATTTTAGTTAAGGAGAATACAATGGTCAAATTTTTGACAAAATCAGTTGCGGCGCTTGGCGTCGTTTTTGCAATGAACGCTTTTGCGGCAGACGAATTTAAAGAGTTCCCGATAGGCGATGAGATAGAGATAAACAATATGATTATCGCTGCGGTTTATCTTGAGCCGATTGACATGGAACCAAAAGGCATAGATTTGGCTCCTTCAAAAGCGGATATTCACTTGGAAGCTGATATTCATGCGACTGAGGGCAATAAAAACGGCTTTGGAGACGGCGAATGGATACCTCATCTTACGGTTTCTTACGAGTTAACCAATAAAGATACGGGCGCAAAGTTAAGCGGAACGTTTATGCCGATGGTGGCGATAGACGGTCCTCACTACGGTTCTAATATCAAAATGCCCGGCGTTGGCAACTATCACTTGAAATACACGATAGAAAATCCGCAGAAACAAAATTTCGGACGCCACGCTGATAAAGCCACGGGTGTAGGCAAATGGTTTGAGCCGTTTAGCGTTGAGTATGATTTCAAATATACCGGAATCAAAAAGTAAGTTTGTCAATATAGCCCTGTTTTTTGCCTCTAAGATTAACAAAAGGCAGGGCGGCTATTTTTTAACTGCGTCAAAGTTAGATGATTTTAAGTCTATAAACTCTATTATTTGAATTTTAAAAATGCTTTGTAAAGTGGGTTTTGGAAATTTAAGAAAGTTAGGATAACCGTGTCAGTCTATTTTTATCATGTTTTGCAGGCATTTTTGCCAATCGCTTTTTATCTCGCGCTCTGGAATAAAAAAATCTCTTTGAAAGAGGCGTTTTTAGGCTCGTCCATCGGCATAATTTTCGCTTTTGCCATTTTTAGGATAGCTTCTGATTTTTCAAATGTGGACGAACTTAAAACGATATGTTTTATCGCCGCCGTTTTCTCTCTATGGTTTTTGTCTTTCATATTTTTATTGCGTTTTGGCGTTTTAAAAATCGCTCTTATCGCGGTTTTACTTTTTTGTTTTAGCGTGTATTACAGGGTGATATCCGAAGATTTCCCGCTTTTTGGCGGCGAACTTTTGGATACCATGTCCATTATATCTTTTGGGTTTACGATTTTTGGATTTTTAATAATAATCTTTTTTTATATCTTTTTTAAAAATGCCGCCGCTTCTCTTTCAAAGAGGCTGCTAATCGCTCTTGGGGCTGCTTGCTTATTATTGATAACGTTGAACTTTTTTGGCTTGAGCGCGCTTGAGATGATGCTCTTTAAATTTATAGACACAAGTTCGCTGTTTTTATCCGTAACGGCGATTTTGATACATTACGGCTCATTTTTACACTATCCATGCTCTATTTTAGCGTTTACAGCGTTGATATTTTATCTGAAAAATATGCCTTTTCTTGGCGCAAAAAGCAGTGTCGGCAGTATTGTCTATAGACGTATAAAAGCACAAAGGGAACAGATTAAAACAATCTCAAAATGCGTAATATCGGCTATTTTGATATCAAACGCGCTGCTTTTATATTACGACCTTTACGCCTCAAGACCGCCCAAAGTGTCAAAATCTACAATTTTAGAACCAATTGACGGCGAATTCAGGATACCTATTAAACTTTTGGAAGATGACGATTTGCACAGGTTTGCATATATAGACGAAGAGAGTAAAAAAAAGGTGCGATTTTTCGCTATAAACCGCTTTAAAGGCAAAACTTCGCCCGTCGTCGTGTTTGACGCATGTATGATTTGCGGCGACATGGGATACGTCAAAAACGGCGATGAACTTATCTGCATCGCCTGCAATGTGCGTATTTTTCTGCCCTCTATCGGGAAAGCGGGCGGCTGCAATCCGATACCGCTTGTATATGAAAATGACGGCGAATATTTGATAATAAAATTGGACGAGATAAAAACGGGCGTGAATTTTTTCAGCGAAATCGTTAAATTTGGAGGCGCGCAATGAGATTAAGATTGGTAAAAGCCGCGCTTTTGGGTAATAAAACGCAAAAATTTTTAGCTTTTTTAACTATATTTTTAGCATCCGCGCTCGTCTGCTCCATGCTTAATATCACGCTTGGTATCGGAGATAAAGTAGCGATGGAGCTTAGAAGTTACGGTTCAAATATCGTTGTTTTACCTAAAGGCGGCGAGATGAGTATAGATATAGGCGGCGAGGAGTTAAATCTTTTACAAGAAAGCGCGTATCTTGACGAAAAATATATCGGCGGTATAAAAAATATATTTTGGCGGAACAATATCGTCTCTTTCGCGCCGTTTTTAGAGGGCAGGATAGATTATGAAGGCAAAAGCAGGGCAATTTTAGGGACATATTTTGACAAAAAAATAGAGCTTGAAGACGATGAGGAGTTTTTTGCGGGTATAAAGAGCATGTATCCGTTTTGGACGCTTGAGGGAAATTTTCCGAATGACGACTCTACCGATGAAGCGTTAATCGGCGGCAATTTGGCTGAAGAGCTTAATTTAACTATCGGAAACAGTATTGAGATAGTCGGTAAAAACCTGCAGATAGTCGGAATAGTAAAAACAAACGACAGCACAGACGATAAAATCATCGCCTCTTTAAAATTTGTCGGAGAGCTTTTGGACAAAAAGGGCAAAATATCGCGCATAGAAGTTTCCGCGCTGACAATTCCCGAAGACGATTTATCCGTCAAAGCAAGACGCAATCATGACGACTTAAGCGCAATAGAATATGATAAATGGTACTGCTCTGCGTATGTGGGTTCAATTGCCTATCAAATAGAGGAGGAGTATCCGTCCTCAAGCGCGAAAGTTTTGATGAAAATCAGCGAAGGCGAGAGTCAAACCGTTAAAAAGATACAATCTTTAATGGGCGTTGTCAGTATTTTGACGCTTTTTTCGGCGTCTATCGGCATAGCTTCGCTCTTAACTTCAGAGATACGCAGACGCAAAAAAGAGATAGGTTTGCTTAAAGCGCTTGGAGCGGATAATTTGAATATCTATCTGCTTTTTTTGGCGGAGTCTTTGATTATAGCCGTGATTGCAGGTTTAGCCGGCGCGCTGGGCGGGTACGCTCTGTCTGTTTTGATGGCTTTGATTATATTTTCGCACACAATAAAAATAAGCCTTATAGTTTTACCGCTGACGGTTTGCTTTGCCGTTTTGATAGCGTTTATCGGTTCACTGCTTCCTATGAGAAATGTAACCCATCTATTTCCTGCGGAGGTTTTGTATGAGAGAAAGTAGGGCGAATTTTATCTTTTTTGCAAAAACAGTCTTTAAAAGCCTCTCTTTAAGCCGCGGCGCGGCGGGAGTGATATTTGTATCTATCGCGCTTGGCACGGCGATAACGGCGGCATTTATTAATATATATTTGGATATAGATTCCAAAATGAATAGAGAGCTTAAAGCTTACGGAGCAAATTTTATCATAGCCTCAAAAGATACTTACATGAGCGAATACGACTATGAAAACGCGCTCTCGCAGATAAAAAGCGACAAACTTTTGGGCGCAGGCGCATATCTGTTCGGCATAGTTAGATTAGACCTTGGAAATGCCGTGATAGCGGGCGTAAATTTCAAAGAGCTTAAAAAAGTTAAACCGTTTTTGGAAGTGATAGACGGGAGTTACATTAATGTGGATTTTGACGAACTTGGCGCGCTGGCGGGAGTGGATTTGGCAAAAAAGATGGAATTGCAAGTCGGCTCAACTATAGACATGATGGGAGTTTCGGGCAAAATAAAATTAAAAATAAAAGGTATCGTTTCAACGGGCGATAAAGAGGACGGTATTTTATTTGTGCCTTTAAATACGGCTCAAATCGCTCTGGGCAAAGAGGGGTTGATAAATTTTGCAGATGTCGTAGCGCTTGGGGATTTTGAAGAGTTAAAAACTTTGGGTGAAAATATCAATCAAAATACCGCTCTCACGGCAAAGCCGATAACTGCCGTTTCGCGCTCGGAGGGTATCATACTGGAGAAGATAAAACTTTTGATGGCGCTTGTGGCTTTGAGCGTACTGCTCATAACGTCTTTGTGCGTCAATACGACTCTTAGCTCGATTATCTTTTCAAGAACAAAAGAGGTTGCGCTCCTGCGCGCTTTAGGAGCTTCTAAGAAAAGCATTGTGCGGCTGTTTGGCGCGGAAACTTTTATTATGGCTTTTGCCGCGTCTCTTGCGGGAGCTGGCTTTGGGTTTTTATTGTCGCAGGCTTTCGGGCGGGCGATATTTAATTCGGGTATCGATTTTAGATTTTTGTCTATCCCGTCATCTGTTTTAATTTCGCTTATATTTGCCGCCGCGGCATGCTTTTTGCCTATCAAAAAATCGCTTGCTATACATGTAGCGAATATTTTACGAGGAGAGTAAATTGTCTGTTATTGAATTGATAAATATAAAAAAACATTTCGGCGACGTCAGCGCGCTTGAAAATATAAATATAACTGTGAACAAAAATGAGTGGGTGAGTATAATGGGACCGTCGGGTTCGGGTAAAACTACGCTTTTAAATATACTCTCATTAATGGATAATCCCACAGACGGCGAGTATCTTTTTAACGGCGAAGACGTAAGCGGATTTGACGAGGCTAAACAACTTCTGTTTCGCCGTGAAAAGATAGGTCTTATATTTCAGCAGTTTCACTTAATACCGTATCTCACGGCTCTTGAAAATGTAATGATAGCGCAGTACTATCACAGCTCTACAGACGAAGAGGATGCAAAAGCGGTTTTGGCTAAAGTAGGGCTTTCGCATCGTTTGACGCACCGTCCGTCTCAGCTTTCGGGCGGCGAACAGCAAAGACTTTGTATTGCAAGAGCGCTTATCAACGACCCTGAAGTGCTTTTGGCAGATGAGCCGACTGGAAATTTGGACGAAAATAACGAGCGGGTGATATTTGAGCTTTTCTCTAAATTAAAAGGGGAGGGCAAGACGATTGTATCTATTACGCACAATTCTGAGCTTGGCGAACTTGGCGACAGGATAATATATCTTCATCACGGTAAAATAGAACATAAAGGAAAATTATAAATGAAAAAAGTGATTTGTACGGCGTTGTTTTTCGCGCTCTCTTTTTTATCGGCACAAACAAGCGGCGGCGTTAAAATAGGCGAAAACGCGCCTGATATTTCAGCTAAAGATTTGAGCGGCAAGAGCGTAAATCTTGACGAATTTAAAGGTAAAGTTATCGTTGTTAGATTTTGGGAGAAGGGTTGTCATCACTGCATGACGGAGATGCCGAAACTACAAGCTTTGCAAGATGAGTACAAAGATGATTTGGCGGTTGTCGGTATAAATTCATTTAACTCTATAGAAGATATAAAAGCATTCCAAGACGAGTATGAAGTTACTTTTCCGCTTCTCAAAGACGACCTTGAAATCAGTAAAAAAAGATACGGCGTTATCGTTATCCCTACAACATTCGTGATAGATAAAAACGGCGCTGTTAGAGAGAAAATTTTTGGAATGTCTTCATGGGAAAAAAGTAAAGAGAAAATATTGAAGCTCTTATGAAAAAAGTACTGTTTTTTGTAGTTTTGAGTCTTATTTTTAACGCCTGTTCGGGCAGTATCGGCAAGAAAAACCATATAGCCCTTAACGGCGAAAACGGCGAAGTAAATACCGTAACGACATATTTTACGGCTTCAAATAAAACGCTTAAGATTGAAAACGCTAAACCTTTTGTACTGTTTTTTACCTCTACAAACTGCGGGGCATGCGACGAAGCTGTACCTTACATGAACTATTTTCATGAAAAATACGCCGATAATTTTGAAGTGATAGGCGTCATGAACGGAGCTTTGAGGTTTGACGAAGGACAAAGGATATTAAAAGAAAAAAATATCAAATTCAGAGTGATATTGGAGACGAAGTCGGTAAGTTATCTTGCGCGCACAGTCGGCGGCATATACGGTACGCCCGTATTTTACATGTACGATAAAGACGGCGTATTAAAGGAGAGGTTTTTGGGACTCACGCCGCGAAATAAATTAGAAGAGAGCATAAAACTGATAATATAAGCCAAATTTTAACTGCGCCTTAATCTTATAATTTTTAAATTCGCGCATTATCCAATTTTATTTGAATGCCGCCGATGAAAACATCCTCTAAATACACAAAAAATTAATCATAATTTTATTTTAATTGGATTAAAATCATTTCAATAGTTTACTAAAAGAAGCAATCTTGCCAAACAATACAAAGATAACTTATGGAAATAATTGTTTGACTTTTATGTGTAGTGCCGTTGGAGCTGGGGCACAATAATGTTTTATAAAATTTTCTTTTTTATTTTAATTTTTGTTTCTATAGCAACTAATATATATTTTGCATCTTTATTGATTAATATTGGTAGTGCCACAGATAATGCTTACACTGAAACTTTAAGACAAATTGAACGCAATCAAGTTGCGTTGTTGATTATACAGAGTGATTGGATTGGTCAAGACATATCCAAACTAAATAAGCTTATAAACAAATTAGATAAAGAAACCATTATTGTTAATTACAACAATAATTCAATAGAATTGCATGATATAGTTTTCACATTTAGTAAC
>JAIRNE010000027.1 GCA_031258205.1 Campylobacteraceae bacterium | reverse complement strand
GGGGGGGGGCGGTTTTTAACTCTTAAAAAACTTAAAACATTTTGCCCAAAATATCTTTTATGCTCTCTTTTGTCAGCGTTTCTTCTTCAATGAGAGTTGAAATAAGCAAATCAAGAGGTTTTTTCATGCCTTCCAAAAACTCCGAAACTTCGCCTAAACAAAACGACAAAATACCCTCCACATCGTTTGCCGTAGGCAAAAGTCTATCGCCCATTGCGTATTTTTCTACCATTTCACTAGCTAACTGTCTGGCTTTATTTAAATCCTCGCCTGAATTTGAATATGTTTCGTTAAAATAAATTTTTGAAGCGGCGATACCCGCAAGAGAGACTTTTATCTTCGCCGTAAGTTCGGTGCGGGATTCTATCTCTTTGTCTAACTCTTTGGTGAAATTACCTATGAGCGAGATTTTATCAAAATCTATCTCAAACCAATAAGCGCACAAAGCTTTCGCGGCTTGATATACCGCTTGTATATTTTTCTCTTTTTCGCTGTAGCGCACAAGCCTTGTTTTGCCAAGCAGCACTTTATCGCGCACAGTTAAAAAGTCTTGAATTTCTACTATCTTGCCTCCGCGTCTGATAGCGTTTATCGCGGCTTCATTGACTAAAGCGCAGAGCGCGGCGCCGCTGAAACCAACGCTCATTTTGGCGATGTCGGTTACGCTTGTATTATGCTTTTTGTCTTTAAGGTAGGATGCGATTATCTTTTCTCTGTCATGTAAATCAGGCAGGGATATAAAGACGCGCCTGTCAAATCTGCCCGACCTCAAAAGCGCTTCGTCTATCATCTCAAGCCGATTTGTAGCGGCTATGACTATGATGCCGGAGTTGTCCTCAAAACCGTCCATTTCGGTTAAAAGTTGATTTAAAGTTGCCTCCCGTTCGTCATTTCTAAATCCCCCCCTTGCTTTTCCCACAGCGTCAATCTCGTCTATAAATACGATTGAAGGAGCGTTTTTTTTGGCTGTTGAAAAGAGTTCCCGTACTCTTTTTGCTCCCATGCCGACATATATCTGTACAAATCCTGCGCCGCTTTGGTAAAAAAACGGCACGTTTGCCTCGCCCGCGACCGCTTTGGCTATCATCGTTTTGCCGACCCCCGGAGGTCCTATCAGTAAAACGCCGCGCGGAAGTTTAACGCCCATGTTTTGGTAAATAGAGGGATTTTTCAGAAAATCAACTATTTCGCTAAGCTCCTCTTTGACGCTTTGAATACCGGCTACGTCCGAAAATTTTAACTTTGAAACGGAAGGCGCGATGACGCTTCCAAAAGCCGTTTCGCCTTCAATGTTTTTTAAAGCCAATGAATCATTTTGAGACAATGGAGTGGATTTGGTTTTTATATAATACAGAAAGCAAAAAAGCGCGAACGTCAATAGTAAAAATAGAGATACCGTTTCATTGATACCGTTTTGTCTATCCACATCAATCGGCACAAAATAGATTAACTCCGACATATTTATGCCGTCTTTGGCGATACTAAAAATCCCTCTGTTGGTATATAAGATAACTTCGCCGTCCGATATTTTCGCGCTTTTTATCTGCCGGGCGGTTAAAAGCTCGTTATAAAAGCGCGAATCAACCGCTTTTGGAGATTTGACAAATACATATGCCGTCAGTACTGCCAAAATGGCAAAAAGGATAATAACTATCTGTAATTTGGTCGGTTTAAAAAAATGCATAATTTCCCTCTCTTTTTGGCTCATAACTGTTTATGTTAATCCATTTTCCGCTTAAATTATGTGCCGTTTTTACAAAAATCCTATTGTAAAATTGGTCAAATCCCGTATAAAAACCGCCTTTTTGCTCCTCTATCAATACATCTAAAGAGGCTTTTTTTTGCCTAAAAGCAAAATTATTTTCACTGACGATATGCTGCAGCTCTTTTAAGCGCGATTTGGCTTTTACGCCATTAACATTTTGCTTCATCAAAGCAGACGGCGTACCGTCTCGTTTTGAGTAGCGAAAAGCGTGCAAATGCGTAAGCGGCAATTTTTTAAAATTGAAAAGAGCGTTTTGCCAAATCTCTTCATTTTCTCCCGGATGTCCCACGATAAAATCCGTTCCAAGCGCAAATCCAAGTGACGAAAGTTCTTCAAAAAGCGCGAAATCGCGTCTGAAATTGTTGCGGCGGCGCATGAGTCTTAGCATACTCTCATCCGTATGCTGAATTGCTATATGCAAATGTTTTTCAAGCCAACTCTCTTTTAAAATTTCCCTGAAACTATCGTCTATCTGCACGGGTTCTATACTGCCGAGCCGTATTCTTTTGACGCCGTTTATTTGACTTAGTTTTTGTAAGAGCGCGCCTAAAGTCGTACCTTTATCTTTGCCGTAACTGCCCGTATTTGTACCCGTGAGGATAAACTCTTTATAGCCTGCGGCAGTTAGATTTGTAACCTCTTCTATGATATTGCTCTCATCTTGACTTCGCGCTTTTCCCCTTGCCTGCGGGATAATGCAATAACTGCATGCAAAATCGCACCCCTCTTGTATCTTGATGAAAGCTTTGCATTTATTGTGGTATGTTTTGACGCTTTGTTTTGACATGGATGCAAGGACGCCTGTCTTTTGAAACGGTACGGGCGATAAAAGCAATTCGTTGATATTCTCTTTTTCTTTGTGTCCTATAACGCCGAAAACCTTTGCCTGCGCGAAAAGTTCAACGCCTCTTGTTTCCGCGCCGCATCCCGCGAAAATTATCTTTTTGCCGTTTTGGTTTTGCTTTGAGATGTAATTTCTCACGCCGCTGTCCGCGCCGTTTGTTACCGTACATGAGTTTACTACTATTATGCCGGCTTCTTGTTCGTTGTCGGTTATCTCATACTCTTTAAGCTGTCCTATCATAAATTCTGTATCGTATATATTTGTCCTGCAGCCGAACGTTTTGAAAAATACTTTTGGATTTGGTTTTGTTGTCATTGACCGCTCGCTTCTGTTTTTGGCGGCAGTTTTTCGGCTGATTTTAGATTGAGCGTTTGTGTCGGATAAGCTATCATGATATCGTCTTCTTTATTGACGGCGTCTATTATCTCGCCGCTTAAAGTGCTTCTAAGAGCCAAAGCCGCGTAAGAGTTGGTCATATACCACACATGTATGGTAAGTCCGTGCGGCTCTATAAACGAAAAGATTTTAGGCTCTACGTTGGTATTTTTGAGGTTGTAACGCTGACGGAGCTGGTTTAACTGCTTGCGGGCTATTTCGGTATAGCCTTTGGAGTATTTTTTGACAATCTCTTTGATGATATACATCGCTTTTTTATAATTGGAGTCAAATGAGATAGTGATATATATGCCGTCCCATACGGTCTTTAGCGTTTCATGCGTGTAGTTTGATATGAGCGTTGTAAAGATGAAATTATTCGGGATAAATATTACTCTTCCCGCGCGTTTGTTTTCAAGATAAGTAGTGAGCGTTACGTCTTCTAAAATAGTCATTCTCATGAGCGAAATATCTACTATATCGCCTACGTATGAGACGCCGTTTTGAGTAACTTTAACTCTGTCGCCGACACTGAAACTGCGCCCGAATGTTATGACCGTCCAGCCTAATATATTCATGAACATATCTTTCATGGCAATCGCGATACCGGCAGACGCAAAACCTAAAACCGCGACAAGGTAAGTCATATTTTCTATATACGCAAAGAGTAAAATCAGAATAATAAGCGTTACATTGACGATATTTATCACTTTATTGATGATATAACTTCGTTCATTTGCCGACATAACGCTTTTGATTAAAAACTTCAGCAAAAACGATATAAGCACTATAGAGGCTATAATAGTAACGATATAAAGAGTATGTTTTACCTCGTCTTTTATGGCGTTTGACGCCTTTTTTACGGACTCTTCTATCTTTCGCTCGTACACCGAAGAGGACGTAAGGACTATATCGTAAGCGGAATTAAACTCTTGTATCAAAATTTTTGTCTGCTCTAAAGAACGCGCTAAAGAGTTTTGCGAATCAAGCCAAAATATACGCTCTTGCAGCTCTTCTTTCTCTTTCAAATCCTGAAGCAGCGTTTCAAGTTCGGTTACCTGTTTTTGATAGCCTTCCAAATCCTGCCTGATTCTTTTAATATACGAAAAGCCGGCAAATATCGCAAAAGGATTGCTCACAGACGGCACAGGAGGAACATCGGGAGATTTTAAAAGTCCGGAGTAGGGGGCATTTTGAAATTCGCTCAACTGCTCTATGTGGCTCTCCAACGCGTCTCTTTTTCTCTCCAACTCGTCCAGACGAGCCGTTGATACGCTGTCTTTTTTAAGCCTTATCTTTTTTATCTCTTCTAACGTAATTTCAAGTTCGGCTCTCCTTTTTTTGTAAGCGTCATAATTTTCATGACGCGTGAGCCAGATATTGCCTCTGTCCATTTTGTCTATGGCTTCAATTTTTGCCGCGTATTCGCCGACCATACCGCTTTCGTTTTGGGCGCATAAAAACGCGCCAATGCACAAAGAGAGTATAAAAAAGAGTTTTTTCATCTGCCAAATGCCCTCAAAACGTCTTTTATGATTTGTTCGTTTATGTCGTCTTTTACTATGAAATTTCCTATGCCGTTTGGCAAAATAAACGTTATTTTTGAGTTGCTGCTCTTTTTATCAAGTAAAAACGAGTCGTAAAAATCATCCGTATTTTCTATCTCATAACGTATCGGCAGAGAAAATTTTTGCAACGCTTTTTTTATATCGTCTGCCATGCTTTCTTGCAAAAACCCCAATCTTACGGCTAATTCGTTTGCCATTATCATTCCGACAGCTACAGCTTCGCCGTGCAGATATTTGCGGTAATTTGTCTTTTGTTCTATCACATGCGCAAATGTATGTCCGTAATTTAAAACTGCCCTGATACCGCTCTCCTTCTCATCTTGCGCCACAATATCGGCTTTTATTTTTATACTTTTTGCTATTGCCTTTTTTAAATTCGCATTAACGCCCAAATCCGCATTTAGAAGCCAGTAGAAAAACTCTTTATCAAACATTACCGCCATTTTGATTATTTCGGCAACGCCCGCGTTAAACTCGCGTTTTGGCAGCGTCTTTAAAAATTCGCTCTCGCAGTAAACGGCGCGCGGCTGGTAAAATGCGCCTATCAGATTTTTGCCGTAAGCGTTATTTACGCCTGTTTTTCCGCCCACGCTCGCATCTACTTGAGCCAAAAGCGTTGTCGGCGCTTGTATAAAATTTATGCCTCTTTGATAAATAGACGCCGCAAATCCCGTCATATCGCCGACTACGCCGCCGCCAAGCGCGATAAGAGTTGATTTTCTATCCAATTTAAATTTAAAAAGTTCGTTTAAAATATACTCTATCGTCTGTAAATTTTTATACTCTTCGCCGTCTTTTACGATAACTTCGTAAAGTTCTTTAGCTTTTATCTTTTTTTTAAATGCCGCAAGATGCAGAGGCGCTACTTTATCATTTGTAATAATGGCGGCTTTACCGTCCAAATGTAACTGCGTTAATTCGTCTATAAAAACGGTATAATCCATGCTTTCAGAGGGCAAAAAGCGTATGTCAATTCTCATATTTTTCCTAATTTTATCCCTAATTATACTAAATTTTATTCCAAAATCGGCAAAAAAAGCTGATATTTGTCATTCAAAAGAAAATAGACGCGGTTCAAATCTTCGGAGAAGATAGACAATATTTTTGATTTCAAAAAAGATTCGTAAAATGGTACGAATTGTACCATATCATTCTCTTTTTGAAGTTCAAACAGCGGGTTTTTATCATTGTTTTTTATAATTTCTATCTGTTTTCCGTAAATTTTAGCGATATTTTCAAAATGTTCGGCTAACTCTTGATTTTCAGCTTCAGGGTCAAAATTATAAAATTGCACCTTTAATCCAAGCTGAGAAGAGAGGTCAAATATAACTGATGAATGCTTTTCTATATCGTCTGTGTTTCCGCCGAAAACTATGCTTCTTTTAATATTCGTAAATTTAACGCCGCCTATTTTAAATATCGGCGTTTGGGAGTTAAAAAGCGTTTTCATGTTGGCTTTAAAAAACTCGTTATCAACAACGCAAAGCCCGATATTCAGACGATTAACATCGCTGACGTATATATTTTCACAAGAAAAGCTGTAGTAATCTACCGTAACGTCTATATCCTCAGAGGATAAATTTTTTATGCCGTTAAAAAGAGGCGAATAGGTAGGATTTATCACTTTTAAATAGAGTTTTTTTGAATTTAGCTTTTCATGCAAATTGACGGCGTTTTCAAGCAGCGCTTCTATCCTGTCGCCGCTCATATTTTTCATATCTATAAGGCAATAAATGTTTGAACCAAACGGCTGCGGAAACTGCCCAAGCTCTTTTTTGATACTTTTGTACACATCCTGCAATACGTCCGGCGCGCCGACTATAAGAAGGTTGTCGTTTGGCTGTATCATGAGATTTGGGCGCGGCAAAAGCAGCATATTACTCCTGTAAAGCGCGGCAATATGCCATTTTTTTTGCTCTATAGCGCCTATATGTCTATATACGTAAGAGCTTCCCACAGGCACTTGCACATCCATCACTTCGCCGATGCCAAGCCCTATGTTTTGCGCGAATATGGGCGTATTGGGTATAAAATCCGCAAGGCGAAAAGCTACTATTTCGCGCGAGATTACCGTTTTTAAATATTTATCCTCAATCTTAAGATTCCACCTGTCCGTAAAATATATCGGAACTTTTTTATCAAATTGCCTTACTATTTTATAGGAGCCTAAAGCGTCCACCTTTTTTCTAACCGCTATCATTACCTGATAGTAGTCTTTACCCATCACAGCCGTCATTTTTTCCAGGCTTGTCGGGTCAAACGAGTAGATTTTGAAGTTTTCGGGAAACGATATATCCTCAATCGTTTTCTTTTTATAGTGGACAATAGTATATTCATTGCTGTCGCCGGAAACGCTGACAACTCTTTGTAAAAAATATTTTGCTAAAATACCGTCCGCTATGATTAAAACTTTTTTCATGCACTCTCCATAAAATTAAGAGGATATTATACCAAAATGGAATTTCACATAGATAAAACAGACGGCAAAGCCAGAGCATGCACAATAAAAACGGCTCACAGCACGATACAAACTCCCGTATTTATGCCTGTGGGCACCGTTGGCAGCGTAAAAAGTCTTGACGCATACGACATGCAAAATGTTTTGGGAGCGGATATAATCCTTGGCAACACTTACCATTTATATTTGCGTCCGGGCGACGAGACGATAAAAAATTTAGGGGGACTTCACGGCTTCACAAAATATAACGGCAGTTTTTTAACGGACAGCGGCGGATTTCAAGCGTTTAGCCTAAGCGATATTTCAAAAGCAGATGAAAACGGCGTGAAATTTAAAAGCCATATTGACGGTTCAACCCACTATTTTACGCCGTCTAAAGTGCTTGATATAGAGTACAATCTAAACTCTGACATCATGATGATACTTGATGACCTTGTAGAGCTTCCCTCAACCAAAGAGCGTATAAACTTGTCTGTTGAGAGAACAATAAAATGGGCAGAACAATCCATAAATTATCATTTGAGAAAACAAAATGAGGGCATAGGGCTAAGTCAAAACATCTTTGCAATTATTCAAGGCGGTACGGATATGGAGTTTAGGAAAAAATGCGCCCAAAGCCTTTGCGCTATGCCGTTTGACGGTTTTGCGATAGGCGGACTCAGCGTTGGCGAAGAGAATAGTTTGATGTATGATACTGTGGAGTTTACAACGCCTTTTATGCCAAGCGATAAACCAAGATATCTAATGGGAGTCGGCACGCCTGAGGATTTGGTAGAGAATGTAGAGAGAGGCGTTGATATGTTTGACTGCGTTATGCCGACAAGAAATGCCAGAAACGGTACGCTTTTTACCTCTTTTGGCAAAATAAATATAAAAAACGCCATGTTTATAAAAGATGAGCAGCCAATAGACAAAGAGTGTAATTGCTACGCTTGCAAACGCTATTCAAGGGCTTATCTAAGCCATCTATACCGCGCAAAAGAGCTTACATTTTTTAGGCTTGCCAGCCTGCACAACCTGCATTACTATTTAACGCTTATGAAAAAGATGCGCGAAGCGATAATAAAAGGCGAATTTAAAAAATTCAAAACGGAGTTTTATAGTAAAAGAGAGAGTTAGTATTTATATTTTTTGTACAACATGTAAGCGGCGGCGAGCAAAACGATAAAAACAGCTAAAGCGGCAATAATTATTGACAAATATCTATGTATCAACTCTTGATTTTCCCCAATGAAATATCCGAGCATGGCTAAGATATTTACCCACACAAATGAGCCCAAAATCGTATAAAATGAAAATTTTGCCATATTCATGCGGGCTAATCCCGCAGGCAGAGATATAAAGTGTCTTACGCCCAAAAGCAGTCTTCCGCTGAATGTTGAAATCTCGCCGTGACGGTTAAAAAAAACTTCCACTTTTTCCAA